>JACVIW010000005.1 GCA_015711695.1 Candidatus Geohydrothermomicrobium daggyaiense | reverse complement strand
TTTAGCGCCGGGCAAAGCAAGTGGCGCGCCAGGTTGTCTTTTCGCTCCCCTGAAAATCCAGTTTTTATTTCCAGAGAAGATTTCAAATGTCGCTGGAGTAGCTACTTCTTTACACAGCGCATTATCAAGCATTCCAGGAAAAACGGAGGCGATTTTCTCTTCAGCTAACTTTGTTTCTTCTTCTTTCCTTTCCATGTATTCCGGGGCTTTGTATTCTGGGCTTGCTGGTGAGGGCCAATCGGTGTGCTTGCTCAGGGTGTGAATCGAAAGGGAATGGAAGCCGGCAGGGACAAGCGTTTCGTCAAGCATGGAGGGAACGTTCAGGGATACGAAATCTCCAGGGTTTCTGATTGGGTCCGGTATAATCACTGTGTTCGGGTCGAATTTATCAGGAATTGATGATGATTGGATTCCCGCGTATATCGCGAAAACGCTGGGTTTTCTTTCTTTTTCTGAACCTGAAACGCTTTCTCTTCCGATTTGCGCTTTATCGAAGGTTACGCCAAGCAATGAATCTGGCGGTATGTCTGATATTATTACAGTGGTTGTGACCGTTCTTCCATCGGAAAACTCCACTCCATAAGCCTTTTCACTTTCAATCAGGATTTTTTCCACTCGTGTCCGGAGTAGTATCTCTCCGCCGTTCTCGATAATTGATTTCTCTAATCTCTCAGGAATTCTTTGTGTCCCTCCTAGAGGATAGTAGATTCCGCCAACGTGATGATCGATAAGCGCGATAGAACCTGCCGCGGCGGTGATTTCATCAGTTGTCATACCCGTCCTGAGAAATATGTCCGCGTCAAGGAATGACTTGAACTCTTCGGAAAGCGAATACTTTGACATCTCCGATTTAAGGCTTATCCTGGAAGCCTTTTTGGAAGAAAGATATCCCGCGGGGTGAGATAGAAAAGCCCTTAATCTCTCCATGAATGTTTCATCTTCCCGGGGTCTTGGGGGTCCGGAGCGAGAAATAACGTGGTGGTAAAGGTTTTCCATTTCCCTGAAAAAAGCAATTATGCTTCCCGCCTCCTGGGGGAACAATGCGGCAAGTTCTGAAGTGTAGGCGTTCATGTCGGTATGTACTGTAATAACCTGCCCTCCGTAGTAGATTGTGTGGACTGTAGGTTTGGAGGTTATCTCCAGTTGCTCGTCGAGATAATCCAGGAGTCTTCTGATCGGGCTGAACCCGAGCTCACCCAGTCCCTGAAACTTGGTCGGAGCAGTGTCAAATGTGAATTGACCGCGTTTGAACGATTTGCAGAGGCCGCCAGGTCGGTCAGATTGTTCAATTACAAGCACTGAAAGGCCTTCCCGGGCTAGTATTGAGGCGGAGGAAAGACCTCCAATGCCGGCTCCGACTATCACAGCATCGTATGAGTCTTTTACTATCGTATTCATTTTTGAATCGGACCTCACCAAGAATTTTGAGCTCGAATGCGAATCTTTTTGTAAAGAACCACCCATCTTGATAGAAAATGATATTCTTCCGAATAAGTTCTTACAATCAGACTGGAAAACATGCTGTTTAATCTGGTAATTCGGAGTTTTTCATCGGGGAAGATGGACACGTTTTTGGTTATAATGTTTTCCCCTGCATTTGCAATTAGTTGTTTCTGGGAGGAGATAGGTTGAAGCACCACGTGATATCATTTGCGAATCAAAAAGGAGGGGTGGGCAAAACAACGACATGCATTAACCTTGCGGGGGCGCTTTCTCATAAGGGAAAGTCTGTTCTTCTTGTTGACATGGATTATCAAAGCAACCTTACTCTCGGTGTTGGCGTAGACCCGGAGGTTATTGAAAAGGGAATGGGGGAGGTGCTGCTTTTTCGGGACACGTCTTTTCGGGACATTATTTTGAAATCCTCAATTCCTGATGCGGACATTGCTCCAGGGACAATGAGCCTTTCCAAGGTTGATATAAACATCGCGTCAAGGCGAGATAGGCACAGGATCCTTCACGACAAGTTGATAGAAGTCAAAGACAAATACGATTATGTATTCATAGATTGCCCGCCCGCTTTCAACTTGCTTACCATCAACGCGCTTTCCGCTTCAGATGGGGTTTTGATACCCGTTCAGTGCTATCCGTATTCTCTTTCCGGTCTCAACACTCTGCTCGAGATAATTGAGGATATAAGATACGCGTACAATTTCGACCTGGAGATAGCGGGCATAATCCCCACGTCTTATGATACGAACACAAAACTTTCTTCCGAGGTGGTTGACGAACTCTACAGAAGGTATGGTGGAAAAGTTTACGACACGGTTATAAAAAAAAGCGTCAAGGTAGCGGAAGCCCCTGTTCACCGCAAACCAATCGTGGATTACGCCCCCTGGCATCCGGTGGCAAAAGCGTACATGGAACTCGCGGATGAGTTTTTGAAGCGGGAGGGAGAATAGCGAGGTAATAAATGATTCTTTCGGTGGGTCGAGGAGGGAAAATGTTTAAGCGATATTTTATCCTCAGGATCTTCATCCTTTTGTGCATTTTGTGGGGAGGAATATTCTCTGTTTCTATATACGGTTTGTTTTCCAGGGAAGAATTGCGCGCAGATGTGCGCGTTCGTGTCGGGAAACCAGTTTGGGTCGTGCCTTCGCCCGCGCTTCCTCAGAATCTCGGGCTCGCCCCGGCGAATAACAACCTTTCAATTGAGATGCATGAGGGAAGGCTTTTTCTCGCCTGGAGAAACGCGCCATTTCATTTTGCTTCGCCGGAAGCGAAGATTTACGTGATTTCTTCACCGGATATGGGGAAGACCTGGGAGTTTGAGCACGTGGTGCACACAGGAAGCGATTTGAGGGAGCCATATCTTATATCGTTTGCTGGCCGCCTGATTCTAACCTGTTTCGAGGGTGGGACAAATCCGCTTGCTTTTGAGCCGAAAAGGATGCTCCGCACCATAAGAACGAGTTTTCAAAGTTGGACTCAGCTTGAGACATGGGGCGAAGAGGGCGAGGTTCCGTGGGCTTATCAAACACGGGGTGATCGGCTTTATCTGACCACCTATCATGGAAACCATTACGCGCTCGAGCCAGGGAACGTGGAGCTTCGATTCTACTTTTCCGAAGACGGAATTCACTTCCAGCCTGTTGGTGGAGAAAGCGCGGTCGTTTACAGGGGTGGTGTGTCAGAGGCTGGTTTTGCCTTTGACGCTCAGGGTAATCTTTGGGCTGTTACTAGGAATGAGGACGGAGACAACACCGGATTTGGATCTCACGTGGTCTATGCTCCGGCAAACAATCTCTCCGCCTGGGAGTTTCCCTCGAAATCATGCCCGTACAAGTATGATTCTCCGAGAATGTTCGCGCATGGTGACGAAATTTATTTAATTGCAAGGAGGGATCCGTGCGCCCCCTTTGATCTCGGCTATACCTGTCTTCCATTTTCTTTCCAGAAGATAATAAATCTTGTTTCTTACTCACTTAGACCTAAAAGGACTGCGCTTTACAAGATAGACAAGCGCGAGAGGAAAGTTGTCTGGATTTGCGATCTCCCGGGAGCAAGTGACACTGCTTTCGCCTCGATAATAAGAACTGGCCCGTCAAGTTTTCTTGTTGCCAACTATACTTCCCCGCTGTCTTATAAAAACGTTCCATGGATTTTCGGGCAGATAAGCCCCGCCGGCACCAGGATCTATTTTGTGGAGCTGCAATTTATCCGGTAGTGTTTTTATCAAACATATGTTTTAAATAGCCTTATTATTTCAGATTCAGGCGATAATCGCTTTATTTGCGCGTGACGTCAACTTATTTTAAGGCGTTGTGGCCTTTTCCTGGATATATATTGTGTATATTGGCAAATCATGGAAATGTACGGCGTAATAATTTCTTGATATCCCGTCCTTGAAACTTTGTTTTTAATGAAGAGAAGATTTCTCAAAAGGTTCCATGGGGTTTACCCCCGCAGTCGTGGTTTTAAACTGAAGTCTTTGAATTCGTGTGACAACGTCTCTCACGTGAAAGTATTCTAATTCTTTTCTCTCACATTCTGTCCAGTTCCCTTATTATCCTTAAGGCAAAATCTCTTGCTCTTTTCGTTACCGATATGTCAACGTTTTCGGGGACGTCCGTGTCGCAATGATAATTTGGAACCATGTTGTTCTCGTTTACGGCGATTATGGTGATCGCTTTGAAACCTCTTACAAGAGGAACCATTCCGTCTGTTCCCATTCTCACTTCATAAGTTCCCACTTCCGGGAATTCCCCGTTTTCTTTTAGCTTCCTGGCGATAGAGATGAGTTCTTTTGAGTAAGGCCTGACTCTTACAAAGCCTTCACTTGTGGCGTAACAGACTTTTCCGCCTCCGATCGATTCAAGGTTTATGAAGTAGGTTTTCTCAGGGTCGAGTTCTCTTTTGTGTTTCTTTATATACTCGACCATTCCCATCATGATTGCCTCCTCACAGCCAGTGGCGAGAAATGTGAAATCCGAGTTTTCGAGCGGGTTTTTAACTAAGTCATCCGCGATTGAGATGCAGGAGGCTACACCTGTCAGATTGTCTATTGCTCCGGGAACGTAGTGACCAGTTGCGATGTCGAGAAATGCCGCCGCGGCTATTATAAGGATAAGTGATGCGATACCCTGAACAATTCCTGTTGCGATCCACATCGATTTTCCCGATGGAACAACCGCGCGTGCGATCGAAACGCATATGAGCAAAAACATGGCGATAATCATCGGCATCATCACGTTAGGGGTTTTGTTAAACTTCTTCTTGAAGAATTTGGCAATTCTTTCGTCCAGATCTGGATTGAACACTGTCTTTCCTACTTTTGGAGCGTCATAATGCGCGACGACAATAATGTGTTTCCGCGGGTTTTCAACTCGTTTGTGACCAACGACGTTCTGAGACGGAAATCGGGGAATAAGGTTTCTAATTAGGTGGAATTTCGTGGTTAGGTCTCCCCAGAATGAAAGGAGGACGAACGCAAGCAGCGCTGCTGCAAGAACTGGCACCCAGAGCGGTCTTGAGATGATCGAAACAATCCCGAGCGCGAGGGCTACAACCATGTGAAGAAAATAAACCCAGTAATAGTGAGGGCTTGTCCTGAAGGGTTCTATCGCTGCGTTCAACCCGATATCTTCCATTCTTTTCTTAAGGTACTCGGCAGCTTTACGCTCTCCTTCTTTGGTTGGACCTCTTTTTTCAAAACGACATATAGCTTTTATCTCTTCAAGCATATCAATTTCCGAGCTGCAGGATTCCACTTTACCACCCCTTATTTCTGACAATGCACCCTGATGAGTGTATACCTGAAAGCATAACGAGTGGTACCCCCCCACCGGGGTTTGTGCTTGCCCCAGCAAGATAAAGGTTTTCAATCACCGGGGATCGCCATGATGGTCGGAAAGGTCCAAGGTTGGGCAAGCTCATTTCAAGCCCGTATATTGAACCCTGAGGAAGGAGTATTTCCTTTTCGAAATCCTGAGGGCTTCTTAAGTGCGCCTTTTCCACTGTAGAGGGAATCTGTTTTGAGACATTCCTCCCGAGATAGGAAATGACCTCGGCTGTGAATGATTCGCGCAAGTCATCCCAGTTGCCGTACTTTAGTCTGTAGGGTCCCGCGCAGAGAAACGCCATGCCGAATTTTCCGGGGTGAGACATATCGGGATACGTGATACCGGGACAGATAAGCCCGTGTGGGAGATCGAAAACTGGAGGCATCAATCCTTGAGCGAAATATTCATCCCAGTATGCGTTTAACTGGTTCGGAGGTGGGACCATGACCGTAAAGTGGCATCTGACCTCCGGTGGTTTTGCAGAAAGAGAAAAATACATCATGGGCGCGGGAATTGAAAGGGTATATTTTTCTACTGTGCGGGCAAAAGAATAAGGGAGATTCTCTCTGCCCACAAGGTCGAGGTAGGTCTGTATCGCGCTCGCGTTCGATAGGACAACACGGGCTCCAACCTGTTCCCCGCTTTCAAGTTCAACACCTACTGCCCTTCCGCTATATGTGATAATCCTGGTTACTTTTGTCCCTGTTTTTATTTCGGCACCGGATTCTCTGGCAATCCTCGCGAGAGCTTCCGGAATAGCTCCCATTCCTCCCTTCGGGTAGAAGTAGCCCTCGTGAGAGAGATAACTCATCACGGCAAAAAGGCCGTTAATTCGATTAGCTGGAATTCCGGCGAAAAGATTTTCAAAAGAGACAACCGTTAAGGTTTTATCGTTTTTGAAGTAGCGCCTGTTTACTCTGTCCTGATTCGTGAGAAGAACGCTTAGGATCGCGGGAATCGCTTTTATAACCTTGAGGCTTGCAAACTGCTTCATGTAGTGAACGGGTGTACCGAAGATTTCAAGGGGTGGGAAAGGAGTGTCGGTAAGCAGTCTTGTCGCGTCCCATATTGATTTCATGGTACGGCAGAAATCAAGCCATCCCTTACGATCTTCCGGAGCGATCTTCTCGATGACGGAAGCTGCTTCAACAGGATCCATTGGCAGAATGATGCTGTCACCGTCCGCGAATCGCAGGTCGTAAACGGGGTCAAGAAGACGAAACTCTAGGTATTTTTCAATGGGAAGACCAAGCATTTCGAAGAAACGGTCGTAAATCTCACGGAAAAGAACGAAAATTGCGCCATAATCGAAGCGGTTGCCGTTAAGTTCGAAGGATGAACAGCAGCCACCGAGTCTTTCGCTTTGCTCAAAAACGATGACTTTTTTGCCTCTGGAGGCAAGGAGCGCTGCGCCCGTCAATCCTCCTATCCCGGAGCCTATTACCGCAACATCATACATTTTTTCTTATCCTTTCAAGAAAATCATAA
The DNA here is from genome assembly GCA_015711695.1 of Candidatus Geohydrothermomicrobium daggyaiense. Lineage (GTDB taxonomy): Bacteria > Actinomycetota > Geothermincolia > Fen-727 > JACVIW01 > Geohydrothermomicrobium > Geohydrothermomicrobium daggyaiense. The sequence continues at coordinate 17,856 of JACVIW010000005.1, read as the reverse complement.
TGAATTATCTTTCGAGTTCACTTGCCCGAAACTTATCGCATTAGCAGTGATAAAAACAGGCAGAAGTCCACAGAAAAGTCCCGAGCTCAATGTGTTTTACCAATGTGTTTTACTGATGTATGGCACTTTCCAGCCCGGGATGTTAAATGCAAATCTCCTGACCGCGATATTTTCCACCCGTGGTAATACGTTCAATGAAAACCTGACGCTTGATTTCCTCAGAACGTGAGGAGTGAGATTCCATATTTTTTTTGACATGTAAGTTGGATAGAAAGTCCATACAGCTTTCTTAAAGTGCTCCCACGCCGTTCCTCTATCTTCGACCGCGATGCTCGCTATTTTTCCTGAAATAAGCGCGCCCAGCATCCCGAAAAAGAGGAACGGGTCAATCACGCCTGCAAGGGTGCCAGCAAGTATTTTATTACCCCAGAAAAGGTGGGGATTTCTTATGCTTCCGACGGGACAGGCGCCGCCGAGCAGGTCTTTCCATTCGCTGAACTCGATTCCTTCACCCTGTGAGAGCATCGCCTTGAATTTTTCTTTACCCTCTTTTTTCAAGGGTGCATCTCTTTGAAACAGGAGCGCAAAAGACACTCCGTTTGTTGTGCAATTGAAGGCATAGTCTTTGGTGAAAGTATCCATCCACAAGGTAGCAATCGTTCTGTCATGAGAGACGGTTCCTTTCGCGAAGTATCCAAAAAGCGGTGAGTGAGGGATATTCAGCGCCTGGTAAGTCTCGATTTGCAGTCCGGTGGCTATGATGGTGTCCGGAGGGAGCATCGCGAAATCTTTCTGGGTTAAAATCGGATGGTCGAAGACAACTTTTACGCCTTCCTCTTTCGCGATCGAATAAAGGTAACTGTCGATGGAAGATTTACGCGAGCCTCTTTCGACCATGTACATGCCGATTTTGCTTTTCAGAGGCATCGTGAAGCGCTTTCCATATGCCCAAACCGAACTTTCATCAAGGGATTTCACCACTGGGCTTATGTCTATACCCGTATAGTTTTTTATGGCTTCAAGGTCAAAAGGGCTTCCTGCTGGATCTGGCCTGAACTCAGGAATGCCGCCGATGCGCTTTTCTCTTTCATAAACCGTAACCTCAAAGCCTTTCCTCGCGAGGTTTATCGCTGCGACAAGTCCTGAGAGACCGGCACCAACTATTGTGGCCTCGGGCATTTTTCCTCCCTTGCTAACTTTTCGTTTCAATAGGGTAGTTCAGTGTAACCCGGTATCGCCTTATTAAACCGGGTCATCATGTGCTTGAAAAGATTCGGGTGTCGGCTCGCAAAATCAAGTTGTACTGGTAGCATAGCTTTTTTCAAGGTGACGGGAATACTATCAAGTATGCGCTTGAGGATAAGATTTCGGCGGAAAAACCTTGTGTATTGTTTGAATAGGTCGTAGGCTCTGGCTTTATCTCTGTGAGCGATGGCAGCTATCTTGCCGGAGACAAGAGAACCGTGCACACCGAACAGGGCAAACGGGTCCATCATTCCTGAAATGGTGCCAGCGAGTATTTTGTCAGCGACGAACAGGCGAGGATTTCTAACCGATGCGGTTGGAACAAGTCCCTCATGATAGATCCAGCTTGAGCACTCCATTCCTTCCTGTTCCCTGAGCTGTTTTTCCTTGAATAGCTCCCACTCGGATTCCCTTACCGGTTCTCTTGCGAAGTAGAGGCAAAATAGGTATCCGTTTGCCGCTCCGTAGTAAGCGTAATCCAGAGTGTAATCGTGGAACCACACTGCGCAGCGGTTGCCTTTTTCCGTTTTGCCTCTACCAAGGTATCCAAATACTTTCTGGTAGGGTATGTGAAGCGCTTCGAAGGCTTCATGCAGAAGTCCCGTGGCGATTATTGAGCCTGGTGGAAGGTGCGCGAAATCACTTTGGGTTACAAGATGCTTGCCGAACTCGAATTTCACGCCAGCCTCAAGGCATTTTTCATAAAGGTAGTAATCGATGGATGTTTTGTGTGAACCGCGCTCAACGCATTTTAGATTAATGTACGTGAGGTCCATTTGAACCTTGCGGCCGTAAACATAAGTGTTCCACTGCTCGCAGACGTTCACCTGTGACGGTCCGAGCTCAACCCCTATGAAGCGCCCTAGAGCGACTTCATCCATTGGTGTGACATCGACAGCGGGATGGGCTTCAGGGACCCCGCCAACTTGCTTGTACCTCTCAAGTACTGTGACATCTTTTCCGTCTCGCGCGAGATTATACGCGGCTGTAAGACCCGCTAATCCGGCGCCGACCACAACGACTTCCTTTGTTTTTGTCATTTTTTAATCCCCCGTATTTAAAACAGTAATTTTATACACAATTCTTTAGAGATAAGAAGTTCAGACGGTCTGCAAAAATTGAGCCTGCTAATTTAATAATTGCTGGCGATTCCAGGCTTTCTTAAGTTTTTAGCCTGAAAGGCATGCGCATTGTTTCGCGAAACAGTTTCAAGAAGCGAACTTTGAAATTTTCAGGAATCAGAATTCCTGCAAGAAATCCAGCACATGCGAATACAGCCAGAGATATTATCTTGATAATGATTGACCCCTTCATATCTGCCGACTAAACATTCTCAAGAACGTCCATTAGCTTATAAGCATACAATCAGTGAAATCAAAGCTCAAAGCACTATCTTTTTCATCTGACCGGTGTCGTACTCCCAGCGCCGGTTGGAAATGTTGTTAGGGTCGAGGATCATCTTCATCTTCACGTAGGCGTCGAGAAACTGAACCATATTCGGACGTATGACCGGCGTCGCGAGATCCAGCATGGGTATGCCTTTCTCAATGGCGGCTGGTCCGGCGGCAATAGCCATTCCCTGCGACATTGCTGTTGCTGTGGCCCTTCCATAGCCGATAAGAATTCTTATGAGGTCGTCTTTGTCTGCCTGATTTGTATACAGGTCATATTCCATGTAAGCCGCTCGTCCCATATGGTAGGGCTGCAAGTATGTTGAGGCGTCATCCGGCGCTAGGGGATCATTGGTAGTGCCGATCTGGTTTGTGCAGGCATCTCTCATCATCCTCTCCACACCGACCATGTTCCCCAGTTTGTCGATGAGGGCTCCTATCATGAACGAGCCGCGGACACGCTGTACTCTAACGGTCACGTTGAAGTACTTAACCCACTTGTCGAAGTTTACAAACTCGTTGTCCTCGGTAAGATCGAGCAGCGCTTCCTTCGGCAAAAAGTCGAACATGGGGAATTTTTCTTCAAGCATTTTTTTCGTGATTTCCGCCTTAAGATCCGCTTCCTCCTGAGTCGCCCCCCCGAATATTGTGAGGAGATTGTGGCGGGGCATCAATTCAGCGACTTTGCTTGCTTCCTTGTTGTTGTCGCCGATGAAAATCCCATAGAAGGAGTTCATTAAGTGTGCAAGTTCCAGAGTGAGGTTATCCTGCGCGACCATGTGGAGGGCTTCAGCCATCACCTCGAGTTTATCCTCCTCATAGGCCGGAAAGATCTGCTGATGATATGGGGGTTCCGGATAAAGCCTCACGGTCATTTTTGTGACTATACCGAGTGTGCCGAACCCGTACCTGAAAAAGCAGGAGAGGTCTGGGCCTGGACCGGGAACATGTCCTTTGACCGCACCATAGGAGGCAGGACCGGTGGTGAGGATTTCACCGGTTGGCAGCACCGCCTCAACATCGATTATACTGTCCATTCCAAAGCCGTATTTTGATGCCATCGTGTTAATGTTGCAGAAAAGATGATTGCTTATCACGCCAGCTGTTGCGGAAGTGGATGGATTCAGTACCCGGCAGCCCACTCGCTGAGCTGCCGCCTGGAGCATCAGGAAATTCACGCCCGGTTCAATGATCGCGAACATGTTCTCGCCGTCTATCTCAATTATTCTGTCCATACGTCGAAGGTCGCAGAGGATCCCACCGAAAGGCGGAATCGTGAGTCCTATGGTGGATAGTCCCGTTCCATATGGCATTACGTCTATCAGGTATTCATTTGCTATACGGTATATTGCTTGCACGTCCTCGGTGCTTCCTGGGAGGCAAACTATGTGTGGATATGTTGCTGGCACGAAACTCTGATCTCTCGCGTAACCGCATAGTATCGAGGGGGCGTCGCTCACCCATTCCTCGCCCAGGGCTTCCTTAAGTTCGGAAAGCGCCCGTTTGAGGTTCTCGCTTCTGTTGTGGGCAGGGTCTTTTTCCATAATGTAAGGGCGGTGAACAACCCTTCTTTCCCTGACCTCTTTCCTGATTCTACTTTTCATTTAGATAACCCCCTGTAGCGATTTCTCCAGTACCTCCGCAAGGTCATAAACTGCGATATTTTTTTGCGTCTCTTCAATAGCCTCCATAAACATTCTTTCGCAAATGGGGCAGGTGGTAATAATAGCTTCTGCCCCGATGTACTCCGCTTCAAAAATTCGCTCTTTTGTGACCCACTTCGCAAACTCTGGTTCGATGAAAAACACACTTCCTCCGCCACCGCAACAAAGGGAGTTTTTCCGGGAACGAGGAAATTCCAGCAGTTCGAATCCGGGTATGGACCTGAGAATAATCCTTGGCTCCTCGAATTTGCCGTGTCGCCTTCCAAGTCTGCAAGGGTCATGGTAAGTGGCTTTCATGTTAACTTTACCGCCAGGCTTGATCGTTTCTTTAGATATCAAGTCGGCAAGGATTTCCGAGAGGTGATAAACCTCAATGTCACTGGCTTTAGTGTATTCCTCTTTCAGGACCGCATAAGAATGAGGATCAGGAGTTATTATCTTCTTGATGCCAGCTTTTTCAATATTCTCAATATTTTTTGCGGCAAACTCCTCAAATCTATCCCGGTCGCCTATCAGGAAAAGAGCGCTTCCGCTTGAAACCTCGTGCTTCCCGAGAATTCCGAAATCAACTCCGGCAAGTTTAAGCACTCTCGCAATTGATTGAATCTTTGGGATTAGAGAGGGAAAACACGGATAATCATCGCCCACAAAAAGCAAGTACTCACATTCTTCTTCGATAGCGTTTTTTACGCCCATCCCTTTAGACCATTCTTCTCTCTTTTCGGGCGCTACTCCGTAGGGATTGCCAGTTTTCTCAAGGTTTTCATAAATATTTGAAAACCTTTCAATAGGAGCCCAACCGTCCTCAAATGCCTGCTCCCTTAGAAGTTCGATTACCCATAGCGGGTGGAGTTGTTTCACAGGATAACAGCGGTCCTCACACGAGCCGCATAGCATGCATGTGTAGAGAACGTGTTTCATTTTCTCATCGTGTTCAATCTCGGCAAGCTCCAAGCACCTCGCTATCTCCATCTTTCCCGATGCGTAGTAAGCCTCGTATCTGAAGCGGGTTCCCGAGGGACAGTTTCTCCAGAATCGGGGATCTTCGCATTGCTGAGCCATGACCGCCTGGCAGAGCTTGCATTTTCCGCAGAGTGAGAAATCTTCTCTCAGTTCTGCGAGGACTTCTCTTCTTGCGGTGATTTTCTTTTTCATTTTCAGACTCCTTTTATAAGTTGATCGGGGTTCATAAGACCTTTCGGATCCACAATGCTCTTAAAAATCTTTATCAATCGAACATAGGCGGGATTAGTTTTTGAAAAAACCAGTTCGGCGACGTCGCCCTGCGGTCTATCAACGAAGAAACCGTCTTCTATCAGTGATTCGTATGAGTTCCTGACAGTTTTTATAGCGCTATCCGCTTCCCTGTTGTTTTCTGGGTTATAGTAGATGTCAGCCTCGCAGTATGCAGAACCTCCAAAATAAGCTGGGACAATTATTTTTCCGATTTCCTGCGATTTGAACCCGTTAGAAGCTGCTTGCTCTTCGATTGTGGAGAACACGTCGGAAATGTTTTTGAAATACTGAAATCCGCATACTCTCGAGCATCGACCTCTATAAAAATCCCTGTCAAAAAAATACCAAGGAGACATAAGAGCCTTGTCAATCATTTCAAGGGTCTGACCTTTGACCTCTTTACCCCCGAGTTCTCGAGCCGCGTCCTTTGTATACCTATCCCAGAGCTCAACCAGCTCCCTGTGATGTTCAAATGAAAAGACGGCCACCCACTGTTTCAATTTCTTTTTCGTTTGCGCAACATTTTCGCGCGCGCCACCCGAAAAAGTCACGGAAAGGAAACGGTCATTTGCTAAAAATGCCTCAAAGCACCATTCCGAGCGGCTTACTTTATAGACGAGATTTGCGGCGTCTTTGAGGTTATCGAAAGAGTAAGCGACGACTTTTCTTTCCTCACGTATCGGGTATGTGTAAACAACACCGTAGAACGGAATGCCGAAAATATCCTGAGAAGCTCCAAAAAACGGAGACATTTGAGGACCCTGATCTTCCCTGAAGTCAGCGTGGCCCTCCTCAGTTATCTGCTGTGATCCCGAAACCCACATTTCTCCGGTGGCGAGCACCGCGTGGAATATGGAATATTGAAGGTGTCTGTTGCATGTTGAGCCGAGCAGCATTTCCCTGTCGATATAAGAGCGGAGCACCGAATCTGTAGTTCCCGAAACAGGGTAGAGGATCTTCATTTCCTCTTTCGCGAGCTTCTCTTTAAGGTCCGCGAAAGTTACCCCGGCGTATATGTAAGCTGAAAGATTTTCCCTGTCGATTTTTTTTATTTCGGACATATTTCGAAGATCAATGAGGATCCCTTCTTTACTTGGAAGCGTTCCATCTTCCATGTAACGCCCTTTCACGGAAAAAACTGGTATTTCATTTTCGTAACAGAATCTCACGGTGTCCGAGATTTGTTCAGGAGTCTGGGGCATGACAAGGACAAGATCGGTGGAGCTTAACCTGTCCCTGAAATATCTGGAGAGGGCTCGTGCCCCCGTATAGACATTCCCGTCGCCGCAGATTTTCGCGATTTCCTTGACCACCTTTCCATTCATTTTTCCTCCTGGTTTAAACCCACTTAACGGATTTTATATTTTCGATTTGCTCAAGGACAATGTCGCGTATCAAGTAGGAAGGAATTACTATAAAGAGATTGAAGATGGTTTACCACAAGAGAAACACTTTGTACCAAAAACAATGAATCCGCTGCGATCTTTTCGAAGTGAGCGAAGTGAGTGCAGGAATGCGCCATTAATTTCCACTCTATCGCTTTTTTCGAGTACGCATTGAAAAAAGTCATTTTCATTTTTCGATTGTTGATTCGAGGCCCTTTTTTCTCAGTATCTCGGGATAAATTTTGAAGGCTGGTTTGATAACTGGTAGAAGTTTAAGCATCCGTGGTACGGAGCCCTCGGATTCAATCTCACCGCTTGTGAGTGCTTTTATCAGGTTAAGCTTGCCAAGCCAGAATCGATGTGCAACGTCGGTCTCCATGCGGAGCGTTGCGTCCGCAGTGAGGTCCTGCTTCCCAGTCAACAGCTTTATCTCATCACCAGTGCAGTCTATCCATACTTCTCCCTCAGGGTTTCTGTAAACAAAATTCACTATCAGTTTGGACTCGAGGGCTTTTTCCTTGATTAGAGGGTCTTCGGACAGGCGGTCAAAAAGCTCCGAGATACATTCGTAGAACGTTTCGATTTTCTCAAAATGCGGCATTGAAAACAACTCCTTTCGCTTCTCTTTTTCTCCCAAAACCAAATGGTTAGAATATGACGAAAACAAGCAAGAAGGAAACAGTTCTGGTTGATTATTATTTAATTGTCATGTGGATACTGTCAATAGACGATTAAGTTCTAGACACTTTCTGTTTTAAAAAGGAGCGGATATGCCCGAGAACGTTGTGGTAGGTGCAGGGCTTGCGGGTCTTGTGTGCGCGATTAATCTTGCCAAAGAGGGAAGAGAGGTTCTTGTGCTTGACAGGGAGAAGAGAATCGGTGGCTCTCCCGTGTATCATCCATCCCCGGAGGGTACCCCGTTGGATCTCGAAGGCATCAAAGCTTATACCGGGGTTGACATCTCACCCGCTGTTAAAGAATTTACCTCTGGCAGGGCGGTTATCTATGGGGAAGTCATACCGGTTGATATGGAGGCCATATCCTCTTATATGGTGGAGAGAGGCCCGAGGAGCACCTCTCTTGACAGTTACTTATATTCGCTTGCCCTGGACGCCGGGGTTAAATTTGAATTTAATAAAAGCTTTCTTTCCTCTGATGATTTCATGCAGCTTCCGCCTAACAGCGTCGTGGCTACAGGTCTCCATTTCGAGGGTTTTGATTCTTTCAACGTGCCTTATCTTACGTCTTTTCATTACCTTGCGAGAAAAAAGATAAAGGATGTCAATTCTACCCATGTTACCATCTATCACGATCATTTCACTACTGATTACGCTTATACCTCTTCGATAAACGGGGTTCTGCTCGCCCACCTATTTCAAAGGCATCCGGTCAAAAGGGATGCGCTGAAAAAATTCGAGGAAAGAATCTATATAACGGAGGGCTTCGAATTTGACCACTGGGAGCATTTTACTTTCCCAGTTCCGGCAGCGTCTATTAGGAATCCCCGACTTTTCGGTGGAAAAATGATACTTGCGGGAACGCTTGCCGGGTGCATGGAATCATATATGTTTTTCGGGATTCATGGAGCGCTTATCTCCGGAAAAATTGCCGCGATCGCGGTTACTGACCGGGGAAAGGCATATGAGGAGTTTTTGAAGGCTGTTTCTACTTTCAAGTCTGCTTATATTTTGAAAAAACTTCTTTCTTTTATCCCTGGAAATATGTATGGCGCGGCTTTGAAAATGATTTTGCGTAGGATGTCCGTGGATAGAAGAATTGGCGAGTTTGCAAGGTCAGGCATGCCCGGGTGGAATAATTCCAGTACTGCGAAAGGGTCGTAAGATTTTTCAAATCCCATGGGCTTCGCTTCAAAATTAAGACGTTTAATTGACTGTAATGTTTGGATTTTTTGAAGTGATTAACAAAGCCAGATTCAAAGCCGGTTAGGCTTTATCTCTATTTCGGAAAAGGTGTGGCACACCGGTTATGCCTTGCGGGTTGGTACTCATTCTTTATTGCTGAGAATTGATCCGGGTATCTGATGGACTGTTTTCAAAATAATAGAATAACCTGGCGGTAGCTATTTCGGAGTGTGTTTTCAAGGATTGAGCATTGAGGGAGGTTAACGTGGCGAGGACATGTGTAGTTATAGGCGCTGGCCCGGGAGGGAGCGCGTGCGCGGCGCTGCTTCAGAGCAAGGGATTGAAGGTTACACTCCTTGAGCAGAATACCTTTATCGGGGGAAAGTGTTCGACGTTCGAGGATCAAGGATTCAAGTTTGATTCGGGCATACATATGTTTGCTACAGGACCTAAAGGGCCTCACGGTCAGGTCGCAAGGGAACTCGGAGTTCCACAGGAGTGGCTGATCAGGGATCCCTCTGAAGCGATACGGCTCAACGACAAAGGTTTTTTCTACCTTCACCAGAAAACGAATAGTCGTAAGGCTTTGGGGGAACTGGTTAGCGCCGCCATTAGCGGTAGGCAGCGCATTGACATATTAAACACTTTTTATCGGTCAGTTAAAAGCTTCGGAGTTGCCGGCTTTATCCGTGAGCTAGCGGGTGTGGCTAAAGCATATCCTTCTTTCGTTCAGAAATACGACGATATGACAACAAGGGATTTTCTTTATCTTTTTACCGATGACCTTACGGTGCACAGGTCCCTTAACTGCCTCAGTATGCTTCTTCTTGTTGTTCCTTACACGAAATCTTCCGCGGGGGAGTTCATGTACGTGGTTTCTGATATCTTCAGGCGCGGCACGCTTGGTGTTCCAAGGGGTGGGGCTGCCTCAGTTCCCCTTTCTTTTATGAGGGCTTTTCTCCGTGATGGGGGCAAACTCTGTCTTGGTGTACGCGCTGAGAAAATCATTGTGGAGGATGGGAAAGCCAAAGCGGTTCTAGGTACAGATGGGAACACATATCCGGCTGATGTGGTTGTGTCGAACGCGGGGCTAAACACAACAGTTATGCTTGCTGGCGAAGAAAATTTTCCCGAGGAGTATGTGAATTACATTAAGTCACTTGAACTTTCTTATTCATGGATCGCCACGAAATTTGCTCTGAAAAAGCGTGTTATAGATCTACGTGCACCTTCATTCTTTCCCATACCAGAGCTTGACCCTGAGAGAATCTTCGCTTACTGCGACGAACCGGATGGGATTCCTGAAGATCCTTTTCTTTTCGTTCCTATTCCGACCGAGTGGGATAAAACGGTCGCTCCTCCTGGTTATCAGCTTGTTTTATGTGGTGTTCCCACTTCAAGGGAGGTTGATCAGGAGGAAAGGAGCCGGAAGATACTGGATGTGGCTGAAGAAAAGCTCTTTTCGTTTTTCCCTGAAATGAAGAAACATGTCGTTTATAAAAAAAGAATAACGAACAAGGATACAAACAAGATAACTCGGAAGGGCACAGGGGAATGTATAGGACTCGCCCAGATACCCGGTCAGGTCGGCGTGAACAAGCCGAATCCGAAGATGCCCGTTAAGAACTTATGGATTGTTGGATGCGATGCGGGCGCAAGAGGCGTGGGCACGGAGCAGGCCGTAGCCTCGGCGATGCTTGTGAGCAACTTAATCCTGTAAGAGTGAAGCTGATTAAGTAATTCGCTGAAAGAGGTTAAGGTGATTGACTGCGGCAATTAAATATATAAGGGGTGAATGACTTTTTGAAAGGTTGTTTTTCTATAGCCAGTGGCGCGTGGTCAAAGTGGTTATCTGATTTAAATTCTGGCAGCAAACCAGAACTTGATGACTTCGTTCTCAGGAATATTGTTTTTAACATCGTGGAAAATCTCGCCCCCTCGAGCGGGGACACGGTTGTTGATTTTGGGGCTGGAGATGGACTTGTGACTTTCGAGCTCGCGAAAGCCGTTGGATCGACTGGCAGAGTTATCGCCGTGGATAAAAGCGCTGAATGTCTCCAACTAATAGAGGGGCGCTGTCGCAAAAGAGGCATAGAAAACATAGAGATCGTTCAATCAAGTATTGAGGAATGTCCTCTTCCTCCATCAAGCGCTGACGGCATTGTCTGTAAGTCCGTGCTATGCTACCTTGAGGATATGCAACTTGGCGTTCACAAAATGCTTGAAATTTTGCGAGATGGTGGGGTTTTCTCAATCTTCGAACCTCTGCTGGGAGAATCTTCCCTGCGAGGTGGAAAGGGAGCCCCGCCGGCTGAGTTTCTCGCTATGGAGGACAGGCTTAAGGAAAGCGGCCCTCCAAGGTCCATTAACAGGGAAAAGGTTCGCGGAGTTTTTGCCGGCGAAGCACAAGATTTTGAATCGATCATTGTTCACTATAGGTTTTCTTTCGAGAAGATGAGCCTGGAAGAAATAGTTAAGGTTTATTTCTTCGATTTACCAGGGGAACTTTCCGCTTACAGCAGGCTTGTGGAGTGCGGTTATGATATTAAAGAGTTAGAAAAAATTATTTCCGAATTTGCGACTTGGGCTACGGATTGTCGCGCCGTATACGTTATCCCGTGTATTTTTATTTACGGAACGAAAAGTGGATAACCTCTACCTTTGCGTTTCTCGACCGGAGAAATCAATTTTATTCTCAAAAATTTCCGTTTTTCTCAAGAAAATGTATCATGTTGCACACCATCTGATTTACCGGGGTCGAAATGCCGTGTTTTTTCCCTAATACTGCAACCGCGCCGTTAAGTGCGTCTATTTCAGTTCTTCTTCCTGCTTCTATATCTTCCTGCATGCTGGACCGGTGTTTTGCAGTGGGGGGGATGAGTTTCTCATAAAGGCGCTTCCTGTAAATTTCGGGATCAGTCGAAACAAGCTGCACCCCTTCCGCTTTTGCGACGTGATAAAACTCATCAATTATGGCGTCAATTATTTCGATGGTAAACTCGCTTGAGCCAAGGTTTCCGTAGTCAGTCTTCAATATTGTTGCAAGCGCGTTCAGGCAACAATTGTAAAGAACTTTATCCCAGATAAAAGTGAGTATCTTGCGCTCAAAGCGACAGGGAATTCCTGATTGTGAAAAAGCTTGAACAACGCTTTCGATTCCCTCGCATTCTTCGCGGATAGGTCCCAGCAATACGTCGTCAGCGCACACTGTAACCTCAACTTTGCCGGGCTTGGGTGTCCTTGCCCCGAATATAACTCTCCCTCCCACGGCCTTTCCAGGGGCTGCTTCTTCTATCGCTTCGATATTTCCGAGTCCGTTTTGAAGGGAAATGATGCCTTTCTGGAAGGGGATTACAGGTGTAAGGTCTTTAAGCGCCTCTCGGGTGTCGTATGATTTAACACAAAGAAGAGTCCATTCAGGGATAAAACCTCTTTTACGCATTTCTTCTATAGAGGTGGCTCCGCTGGGTTTTTCCAACCGGTGTTCGCCCCATATCCCGGTTATAGAAAGCCCTTTTGACAAAAAAACCTCAGTATGCTCTCCTTTACCCAGGAAGAAGACTTCGTGGCCATTCAGGGCGAGAAAACCACCCACCACAGAACCTATGGAGCCAGCTCCCATTATTAAAAACCTCAAATTTCACCACTCCTGCGCTAAGACGCGATGATATTTGCCAGTCGTAACATGGTTATTTCTCTTTACTGGATAATATTATTATTGACTATTGACGACAAAAGAAATTTCCGCTGATTTTTCTAAATAATTAGGGCAAAGAACGCGAAAGGAAACAAGCGATAATGACTGAAAAGATGCATGATTTTTTTGCTGGAGAAAAGGTTTTAACGGTTAGCGAAGTAAACAGAATTGCCCGGCAGCGTCTCGAATCTGTTTACGTGATAGTTATGGGGGAAATCTCACGCCTGACCACCGGGTATCCATATTTTGTATATTTCGACTTGCGAGACCCGGATGCCCTTCTTCCTGCAATCATTCCAAAACAGGATTTTCTGAACCTTGATTTCTCTCTTGAAGACGGCATGCTTGTGGTAGTGGAGGGCACTTTAACCCTATTTGAAAAGCAGGGTAAATATCAGATCAGAGTGGAGCAGGTGAGACCATTTGGAGAAGGGGAAATCCAGAGGAGAATCGAAGCCCTTAAAAGAAAGCTCGCCGCGGAAGGTTTGTTTGATGACTCACTCAAAAAGCCGCTTCCCGCATTTCCTGAAAAGATTGGTGTCATCACTTCCCCCCGCGGGGCAGCGGTAAGAGATATTACTGTGACTTTGAACAAGCGTTTTCCGCCCGCCCAGGTTTACGTAAGGGGTGTTCTGGTTCAGGGTACGCGGGCTGTCGACGAGATTGTTGGCGCTCTCGAGTTTTTCGACAAGATTTTTCCGGTTGACGTTATTATACTGGCAAGGGGTGGAGGTTCACTTCAGGATCTGGAGCCTTTCAATTCCGAAAAGGTCGCGCGCGCGATATCTGGAACAAGCGTTCCGGTCATTACCGGGATCGGACACGAGCCGGATGTGACAATCGCTGACCTTGTTGCGGACTACCGCGCAAGCACTCCAACAGGTGCAGCTCAGGCTGCCGTTCCCGATAAACTGGAAGTTTTGTCAGTGCTTGAAAAAGCGTATAACGCTATTTACAGGAGATCCTCGTATCATCTCCAGGCTTTATCGCAAAATCTTGCTCATTTTGCCAGAAGACCGGTTTTTATACGTCCAGGAATGATTCTTGAAAAGTTCTTTCAAATACTGGAAAGAGATATGCGGTTTCTCTACGAGAGTCCTGCAAAGGGCATTCGAACGAAGAGAGAGAGAGTACGCGCGGTTCTTCAAAGTTCGGTCTTTAAGAAACCTGAAGTGATCTTTTCCGGATGGGATAGTTTACTTGCCCTTACTCTTGGGGCTTTTCTTTCGTCTGCGCACAGGGATATATGGCGAAAAAGCGAGACTGCCACGCGTCTGCAGACCAAACTCGAGGCATTAAATCCCACTTCCATTCTAAAAAGGGGCTATTCGATTACTTTTTCCAGGAAGGAGAAAAAGATTCTCAAATCCTCTCATGAGGTGGAAAGAGGCGACGAAATCCGCGTCGTTCTCTCTCAAGGATGGATAGATGCTGAGGTATTTGAAAAGGAGTGATTTGTTTGAACGATGAGCTTACATTCAAACAGGCAATCGAGGAACTCGAGCGTATAACAGAATCTCTTGAGAGCGGTGAGTTGGAACTCGAGGAGTCTTTAAGACTTTTCGAGCGCGGGGTAGAGCTGGTCAAATACTGCCAGGAGAAACTTAACGCCGCGAAGTCAAAAGTTGAGGCTCTTGTTGACAGTCTCGAAGGTGGGTTCAAAAGTGTAAGTCTCGAGGAGGCGGCAGAAGGATTCGCGTCTGAAGAGGAAGAAAAAAACTCGGACTGATGAGGTCTCGCAGGGTTATATTTAAGGGGGCAATATAAATTGGCGCGTTATTACCGGCGCTGTTTCCTTTTGTTTTAGTTACTCTTATTTCGAAACAGGTCACAAAGGCGGGATTCTGCGCTCTTCATATGCCATGAGATAGTGAATGTATCTCTGATTACCCCTGAAAAATCTTTAAAATTAATGCGCTCACGATAATAATGGCAAATAACGCGATGTTTACCCATCCGAGGATAATCCCCGTGATTGCTAATTCTTTGCCACTAAAGTTCCCGCCGTTTTTTCTTATATTCGAGAGGCTCACATAACCAAATATCAAGCCAATTATTGCTCCCAGCACATAGAGAAAGTAGAAACTCAAAATGGAAAATACCAGGGAAACAATCGCCATCGGGTCGTATTGATGTCTTGGCGGGGCAACCGGAGGATGTTGGTAATACTGTTGATAATCAGGATTAAATGAAAATGGCGCCCCGGAAATACCTTTATAGCCGTATCGAATATAGCCTCGGGGCGGAGGCGGTTCTGGGCGATCATTTTGAGCGCGACAGGTATAATCTGGCACGTTTATATCCCGGTATCCTTGCTGTGTTTCTTTTTGACTCTCCGTTCGTGCGTGGCTGTTTCTTGTTTGAACCAGCGCGGTCTCTTTGCTATCATCGCGGGGCTCAGATTCTTTTCTTAAAGGAAAACCGCAATTTGAGCAGAAGTTAGAGTTCGGTGTGTTTCCATGACCGCATCTATCGCAATAAATCATTTTATCATCACGAATTCTTACCTGAGATTCACCTATTGTGGTCATTTAATCATGAAAAATATTTCTTAAACGGAAAGTGCCTGATAGATAAAATCCTCCCACGATACCTGGCTTTCGAAGTTGGTATTGCCGTCAAGAACAAGAACATACAACCAGTAGAACGAGTATATTCCGCAGGTCACAAGTGACAGAATAAGAAATGTCACGAACTCCCTTTCGGGAATAGAGAGCCCGGCTTCGGATGACCTGGAAGCTAAACCGAGTTTCGCAAGGGCGACTGACATTACCGTGAAAAACTGGGCTTCCGCCGAGTCATGACGGGCAAAATCATCCATAAGCAGGTAGTATCCGATGAACGTTCCTATTCCACCGGTGAGAAGTGAAATCACAAGCCATAAAGCGGCGCCTCTTTCCCTGCTCATGTCATAAAGTTCCCTATGGATGAAATCGAGTTGTTGTAGCTCCGCGGAAATTAAATCAGTTTTTCCCATGGCCTGCGCTTTCCCTTTCAAAAGAGCAATTGCGGATCCCGCCATGTTTGCAACCCTTGCGAAATGGCGGTCTCTTCTGTCGAATAATTTGTAAAAGAGATAAAAGCCGTAAATACCGCAGGTGACGATAGTTAGCAGGACAGCCGTGCCAGGGTCAGTTGTCCAATCGCTGTTTGTTCTCTCCCCGATGTAATAATAAAGATTCTGTTTAAGGGAGGATAGGGTTTCTCCATTAGCCAATTTAAGCTCCTTTCTCTTTGGTTATTCTCTTGACTGTGTTGCCTTCCTTAAAGATATTGCATACACAAGCGGGTTGTCACGTCATATGATCTTGAATGTTGCTCAAGCTATGAAGATATTTTTTACCGCTTATGCTGCTACCACTCTTTTCTGAATAATAGAAGCTTGCATGCCCATGCTATTATAGCAATCATCAGGAAAAGGGTTAGCGTTTTCCTGCGGGTTTCTGGAAGAACGGTTATGACAAACCTCCAGCCCGAAAGTATGCAGAAAAGAAAATAGGCGAAAATTCCTACAAGCGCGAAGAAAAGTGCTGGACCGAGAAGGTGGAATTTGAATGCCTGCCTGAAATCACCATGTGCGCTTGACATAAAACTTCTGGTTATTCCGCAGGCAAGGCAAGGTAGGTGCGTCACTTTTCTGAAAATACACGGTATGTCGATCCAGAGGTTTCTGCTTTTAAGGTATGGGCCGGCGAATGAAAGCGAAAGAATGATGAATGCCAGGGCGCTTAATGGCCCCTCTTTTCTTATCCTTTCCGCGAAAGGAACTCTTTCCAGGCTGAATGAGTAGCGCGCGGGCGCGGTGACAGGTGGCTGCAAGCTAGCTCCTTCTTGCGTTTTCTCTTCTCTCATTGGAGGCGTCTTCTTCGTAAATCGCCACTACAAGATAGAGTTGCAAATGCGCTTTAAATCTATATGTTAAACGTTTAACAATCAAGGATAAAATCTTGTCCTGTGATAATTGAAGCCCCGGGTTTACGAAATATTTCTTACAATTAAACGCTCACGCTCTCTCGTTGATACAATTGAAAGCATGGACATTGACGTTTTTTTCAGGCGATACGGTTTTGACCCTGATGATTTCCAGAGGGAAGCGATTGAGTGGGTTTCAAAAGGTTTTTCTGTCCTTGTTTCAGCTCCAACCGGCTCAGGTAAAACTCTTGTTGCGGAATATGCCTTGTTCCAGGCGCTTGAGAAAAAAGAGAAGATATTTTACACAGCGCCTCTGAAGGCTCTCTCCAATCAGAAATTCAGGGAATTCCGATCATACCTTTCACCGGACAAAGTGGGCCTCCTTACTGGAGACAACAGCATAAACGCGGAAGCGTGTGTTGTGGTAATGACCGCTGAGGTTTTGAGGAACATGCTATATGAAGTTTCTGATCTATTGCGCGAACTCGAATACGTTGTTCTCGATGAAATTCACTACATGGATGACCCTTTCAGAGGGCAGACATGGGAGGAAATAATAATCCAGCTTCCGAGGGAGGTAAAAATTATTGGATTAAGTGCGACCATATCCAACGCGCGGGAGCTTGGAGATTGGATGAATAGCCTCCGGGGCGACGTAAAGGTTGTCTGTCACGAAAAAAGACCTGTTGAACTGGTGAATTACTATTTTGTTGGGGATTCGCTCATACCGCTTTTTTCAAAGGATATTCACCGGAGGATAGATATTGAACTTGAGAAACTGAAGCGCGTTTATAACGCTGGAAGGGTCAGGGCTCATAGAGCTTTTAGGGATTTAAAGCCTAAGAGAACTAAAGTTGTGAGGGAGCTTGCTCGTTTGAATATGCTGCCCGCAATATATTTTCTGTTTTCAAGGTCAGCCTGTGATGACGCGGTTAACTATTGCATTGAGGATGGCCTGTCGCTGAACTCAAAAGCCGAATCCGAAGCTATTGATGCCTACATCAGGGGAAAAACCGCACCTCTTGATGATGCTGACCTTGAGTGCCTCAATTATCGAAAATTTCGCAACGCGCTAAGGAGAGGATTTGCTTCCCACCATGCAGGCGAGATACCGCTTTTTAAAGAAGCCGTGGAAGAACTTTTTTCCATGGGTCTGTTGAAAGTCGTGTTTGCAACCGAGACATTATCCCTCGGGATAAACATGCCTGCCCGGAGCGTGGTTATCGAATCTCTTACGAAATGGACTGGGGAAAAACACCGCCCGCTGACTCCAGGTGAATATCGTCAGCTAACCGGTCGGGCAGGAAGAAGGTCCATTGATGATGTCGGATATGCAGTTGTCCTTTACCAGAGTTTCTTTAGCGTGGACCAGATAAGGGCTCTTGCTTCTCGTCCACCTGATCCGGTGGTTTCAAGTTTTCAGGTCACCTATAACATGGTGGCAAATCTGCTTTCAAGATACCT
>JACVIW010000004.1 GCA_015711695.1 Candidatus Geohydrothermomicrobium daggyaiense | reverse complement strand
AAGCTGCCGCAAGAGAGAAAATTGTTGCCCTCCAAGCGAGACTTTCTGAGAAGGAAAACACTTGTTTTAGACTGGAGGGCGAGGTGGAACTTCTGCGAAGAGCGGAGGACGATTTAAGGACTGAGAATACCGTTTTAAAAGAAAAGATAGCGAAACTCAATACGACGCTTGAGATGGAGCGCACGGCGCTTGAGGAAAAGTTAAGCCTTCTGGATGAAGCGGAGAAGAAACTCTCGGAGGCTTTCAAAGCGCTTTCCGCAGACGTGCTGGAGGCGAGCAGCGAGTCTTTTCTGAAACGCGCAGAGGAGACATTTACGCGATATCGTGAGGGTGCTGTGCATGAGCTTGATATGCGCTCGAGAGCGATAAACAGCGTGGTTGCTCCCCTGAAAGAAACACTTGACAGGTTCGAGCAGGCGCTTCGAGACATTGAGAACAGACGCGTTGGAGCTGGAGCATATTCGGCGCTTACAGAGCAAATACAGGCTCTTGTGAACTCGGAAAAGGAGCTTAAAAGAGAGGCGGCGAATCTTGCGCGAGCGCTCAGAGCGCCAACGACGAGAGGAAAGTGGGGCGAAATCCAGTTGAGGAGAATCGTTGAGCTCGCTGGTATGGTCAATTACTGCGACTTCATTGTGCAGCGTACCACAACTCAGGAAGATAGGATGCTTCGGCCGGATATGATAATAAAGCTTCCAGGAGACAAGAACGTTGTCGTTGATTCCAAGGCGCCAATCCAGGCTTACCTTGAAGCCCTCGAGACCGTAGACGAGGAGAAACGGATAATAAAATTTAGGGAACACGCAGCGAACGTGCGGGCTCGGGTGAAAGATCTCGGATCAAAAACTTATTGGGAGAGTTTAAAGCCCACGCCGGAGTTCGTAATCCTTTTCCTCCCGGGTGAAAACTACTTCAGCGCGGCGCTTGAGGAGGATCCCTCGCTTCTTGAGTATGGAATTGACAGGGGAGTTATAATCGCTACCCCGACTACCATGATCGCTCTGCTCAAGACAATCGCCTATGGGTGGAGGCAGGAGGAGATGGAGAAGAATGCGCTCGCCATAAGCGAACTCGGCATGGCGCTTTATGAGCGGTTGAGAGTGCTAGCGTCTCACTTCGGGGAAATTCGCTTTGGTCTTAATAAAGCGGTAGACGCATACAACAAGGCTGTGAGTTCTTTCGAGACAAGAGTAATTGCCACCGCGAGGAAGTTCAAGGAGCTGGGGGCGGCCTCAGGTGATTCTTTCGAGAGCCCGGAAGTTATAGAAAAAGCACTTCTTGAACCAAAAGCGCTCACTGAGGAGCACGGGGATTCGGGCTAAAACGACGCACAGCTTCAAAAAACTCGTCGAGAACAGCACGTGAATCGACTTTTCCGGGCACTACCAAAGGGACGCCGCTTTTTTCCGGCGCTTCCGCAAGTGTCCCGCTGTAGCAGATACCTCGGGAAAGCCTCCAGTGACCGCTGTGTTCGCCCGAAAAAACTTCAGGTCTGCGCAGGTAAACGGCTGCTACAAGGTCCCAGGGAACGAATCCTCCTTTCCAGGGAAGGAAAGGGATTCTGGTGTTTAAGTTTAACCAGGGCGCAATTCTTACTGTAAGATATCCGGCTATGCGGTTTGGGATCTCGCGTAGTTCAATAAGCTCAATTCTTGTAAACAATACCTGCTGACAAAGTTCGGCTGGGATAAGAATCTTCGGGCACGGGGAGGCAAGAACTTTTTCTGATGCAAGAGGGTCTTTGAAGAAATTGAACTCAAAAGGTGACACAGGCGGGATTCCCAGTCCTTTCTTGAAGGTACCGCCCATCATCACGATTCGTTTGAGGCTTTCAAAAAAACTCAAGTCGGTCATGCCGGCGGTCGCGAGGTTCGTAAGCGGTCCAATGGAAAGAATGGTAATTTCGCCAGGGTATGTTCGTGCCATTTCTTTTAAAAATATACTCGCAGGAGTATCATGCCCCAGAGAGGCGCGGCTTTTCGCACCGATGTAAACTGGAATATCCTCTCTTCCTACGAGTTTCAACAATTCAAGTGCCTTTTTGTATGTCTTTTTAACAGAGGCGTTGCCGTGAACAGTAGTTATTCCAAGGCAATCAAAATCCTCGTTAAAAGCGAGCAGGTACATGATAGCGAGGGCGTCATCAACATCCCTGAACCAGTATCCTATAGAAGGGTCTGTGTCTATTATGATTTTTTGTCGCATTGTAAGTCTCCTTTTAAGATTGTTTACGCATTTTATGTACCGCGCAGGCTATTTCACACACCAACCCTTGTCATTACCGATTGAACCTGCTGCCTTTTTAAAGGAAGCATACCTTCGCACCGCGCGAAGTTGCTCTTTAGATGATACGATATATTCGCGCGTTTAGTTACTTTGTTAAATCTCGCTTTGCTGGAGAAGCGCGCGCAAATGGGATATTCAATACTTTCGGGCATGCTACTTATTGTGAGGAGCCTTGCGCGCAGAAAAAAGGCAGGTTAACAATTAGTTCAGAGCTGCCTTAAGAACCATAAAAAAATAATGTTTACGGCGTATTTAACAAGGGAAAGGGGAGGAATTGGAAATCCTAAAGGCAGGAGAATCCCGTCTTGAGTTTGACGGGGAAGAGGGAACTTATTCAATTTATCACCGTGACCGCGAGGTTTTCGCAAACGCAAAACCTGCCGTTTTCCTTAAAGGTAAGAACGGTGTCGAGAAAACTACGGCGCAGTCGGCATGGACGAGGGAGGATTGCCCGCCTGGCAAGATTGTTATGAAAGCTGATTTTTCGAGCCTTAAAGTGAGATTTTCCGCTTCGGATGCCGGAAGGGACGCGATTTTATTAAAGATCAGTGTCTTTAATGCCGGAGAAGATGAACCCGTTACCCTGGAAGCGATTACGCCTCTTTTAGTTCCGCCTGGAGGTATATGGTCCGGTGAGGGCGCCGTTTCTAATTGGAGATTTTATGTAAACGGCTGGCAGTGCTGGTCCCCGAGCGGCGTGGTGAAAGGAGACCGCCCTGGCGATTACCTTTTTCCGCTGTATTTGCCTAAAGTCGCGAAACCAATGGTCGCGAATACGTCGACCCCGGTGAGCCAGGAGCGAGGCAGTTTTTCGAGCGACTGGTTTGGGGGAATTTCAGATGTCGAAAACGACCGCTCAGTTGTTGTTGGTTTTACTGGAGTCAGGAAAGCCCTGTCAAGAATAGCGGTAAAATTTAAAGGAAAAGCGGAGAAGTCTTCCCTTGAGGCGACATCGTTTTACGATGGCACGAAACTCGAGCCTGGCGACGCAATTGAATGCGAACCGCTCGTCATAATTCCCGGAAATCTTTCAAGCAAGAATCTCGAGCTTTATGCCGAAATGGTTGCCATGGAGCAGGGAATAGCAAAAATTAGACACGGGCCGAGCGGCTGGTGCTCCTGGTATCACTATTTTACCGGTATAACCGAGAGTGAGGTCATGAAAAACCTCTCGATCATAAGCGAGGAACTCTCCTCCTTTAATCTTGAGCTTGTGCAGGTGGATGACGGTTACCAGAGGGCTCTTGGGGACTGGCTTGAGACAAATGACGATTTTCCCTCGGGAATGAAAAAGGTTGCTGAAGAGATTTTAAAACGTGGAAAGATACCGGGAATCTGGGTGGCGCCATTTACGGTCACCCGGAAGTCGCGGATATTCAAGGAAAAGAAAGAGTGGTTATTGAGAGACGAGAAGGGCAAGCCGGTGCTCGCTGGCATAAACCCGATGTGGAAGGGAAGATACTATGGATTGGATGTTTCCCATCCCGAGGTCCTTCAGTGGCTTTCTGACCTTTTCTCTCAAATAGTGCAAATGGGTTACCGGTACATCAAACTCGATTTCCTCGCCGCCGCGCTCCTCGAGGGGAAGCGCCACAACCCGCAAATTACGAGGGCGGAGGCGGTCAGGAGAGCAATCGAGACGATACGCCAGGCTGTTGGGGAGGATGTCTTTATCGTATGTGCCGGTGGCGGTTTTATGCTTGGCATTGGCGTGTTCGACTCTCAGAGAATTGGCGGTGACGTGGCTCCGTACTGGCTTGCCATATATCAGCCCTTGATCAGGGACAGGAGTATGCCCTCGACAAGAAACGCTCTAATATACCTTTTCACCAGAACGTTTTTAAGCGGAAGAGTATTTGAGGGGGATCCCGACTGCATGATGCTTCGGTCGAAAAACACGAAACTAACTGATACTGAGCGCAAATGCCTGGCGTCGGCGATCTCCATATTCGGGGGCGCGTTCATAGTTTCTGATGATCTTTCCTTGATCGAGGATAGGGAAAAGGAACTCCTCGCGATGATGGTTCCTCATGTTCGCACCAGACCAACCTCTCCTGAAGTATGGAAGGAGGAGATTCCATCAATCCTTGTCTCCGAATTTTTTGACCCTCTGGGCAAATACTATTGCGCATTAAAGGTCAACTGGGATTCTCGCCCGCGCTCATTCAGGATTGACATTAGCGAACTTGGTATTGAGCCGGATCGCTATCACATTCACGAATTCTGGAGTTCCAGATATCTGGGATGCACCTCTGGGGTATTTTCAACCGGGGATATTCCGCCCCACGGTGCCGGGGTTTTTCGTCTAACGCCCCATCGAAATGATTTCCAGGTGCTGGGAACAAGCGTCCATATTACTCAGGGCGCGGGAGAGTTAAAGATGGTAGCGGTAGAGGGCCCTAAGGTTATTATCGATGTTTATACGCCAATAAGGCGTTGGGTTTCGCTTGTTGTTTCATCCCCTGGCGTAGGGGACATTAGCGCTCAGGCGTTAAATGAAAATATTTCAGGATTGAGCGTGGAGCCTGTGCAGAAAGAAATCTGGAGATTGAACTTTGTGCTCGAAGGGGAAGGAAGGATAGCGTTCTTGCGGTCGTAGAATTTGAGTTTCGTCGAGCCGGGGTTTGTTATCGCAGCCCGCCAAATAAACTGGCGCAGAATCGAGGCTGATTTTTTCTTAGAAGAAACAGCCGGGTGCTTCCAGTATTTCTCATATGGCTTCTGCTCGCTTTTTCAGGTCGTTAAGTGCTGATTTCATCACGCGCTTATCAACCTGCTTCAAAAGCTTTTTCGTGAGAGGACCGCGAAGTGCTGCTGGTAGTGTATATTTCACATCGTAATGGTAGGTTACCTCTGTTCTGTTATCATCGAGCGGCTCAAAAAGATAATATGAATTGCAGTCGTCAAGATCTCCCTCGACAAATCCAATGTCGATCCTGTTTTGTTTATCCCTGTAGTTGTATTCAAGCACGTAGGAAATTTTTCTTACGATGGCATCGATCACGAAACGCACTTTTTTGCCGCGCTTCTTACTGTCTCTTTCGAGCACCTCGATGGAATCCACTCCGGACATCCACTTCGGATACGATTCAAAATCAAGTAGTACTTTCTTAATTTTATTGACCCCTGCGTTGATAATGATTGAGTCTGTGAGCCCCGCGCTTCCCTCGCCTGCCATCTTGACCTCCTTCAAACAGTGGGTAAAAAACTGTCCCGGCTTTTGAAGAAATATATCATATTACTGAAAAGTAACCGCGAGAAGGATGTCCGGGTAAATGCAATGGGTTATTATATAATTCTCAAATCATTAGAGATTTATTGAGTTATGAGTGGATTATGATTGGAGGTAATCACTATTGAGCGACTCCGTTTCCAGGACAGTGCTTTCCCTCATCGGCGGGACGCCCATGGTTGAGATACAGAGGCTCAACCCTAACAAAAACGTGCGAATTCTTGCAAAGCTTGAGGGGTTCAACCCGTGCAGTTCAGTGAAAGACAGAATAGCTTTATACATGATTGAAGGCGCTGAGGCCCGTGGGGAACTCACCAAAAAGAAGACAATCCTCGAACCCACAAGCGGAAACACCGGGATCGGGCTCGCCATGGTTGCCGCCGTGAAAGGATATAGAGTCACAATTGTTATGCCGGAGACCATGAGCGTTGAAAGGCAGCAAGTGCTCCGGGCTTTCGGAGCCGAGCTCGTGCTGACACCTGGTGAGGAAGGCATGAACGGAGCGATAGCCAGGGCAAAGAGCATGCTGGAATCTGATCCGGACCGCTATTACATGCCAGATCAGTTTTCTAACCCGGACAACGTGCGGGCTCATTATGAGGGGACCGGTGCTGAGATATTGAGGCAGGTAGATTCTGTGAATGTTTTTGTGGCGGGAATTGGAACTGGCGGAACGATCACAGGTGTGAGCAAAAGACTTAAGGAAAAGTTTCCTGACCTCAAGGTTGTTGGAGTGGAACCCTTCCCTGACTCAAAGATTCAGGGCTTGAGAAATCTCGGGGATTATGTGCCCCCCATCATTGACCTTTCGGTGATTGATGAAAAAGTAAACGTGGACGACCGCTCCGCTTTCCGGATGGCACAGGCGCTTGTGATGCAGGAGGGCTTGTTTGTGGGAATATCGAGTGGTGCCGCAATGTGCGAGGCACGGCACCAGGCAACAATTATGGATTCAGGGACAATAGTGGTGATATTCCCGGATAGGGGCGACAGATATCTTTCAACCGAGTGCTTTAGCCACCAGTTGCCAGAAGCGCCTCAAACAGCCATTTAATCATGCTTTATTAAACTTCTGCGAGTCGGTCAGCTGAGGTTTCCGCGCGAAAAAGGCAACGGTACACCAACGCGCTCTTCTTCTCTTTTTTCAAAATTCTGGATAACTGACGGAGTTGATTCATGACGCCCGCTTCTTTTTCCTGTTTTCAATAACACTTTATACCCCAGGGAGTTACAAAAGCATTTGACAGGTTGCCTGGATTGCTTTAAGCTTTTTAGCAGAGCAAGCAATGATACAAGAAAACGGAACCGGACAAATAAATGCTTACCGTATAATCGAAACTTTTACGCCTTCTCGCTGGGGAGAACGTTTCGCTGCCATATATGAGCCGCAGCGGATAAAAGTTCTTCTCTGGAAACCACCGGCTCCGCTATCTCATAATGATGAAGCCTGGCGGTTATTGTGCGCTGAACTTGGCGCATGGTCAAGACTTGAGATAGATGGCGTTCTACCGTTGCTGGAATGGGGTATATCGGATTATAAGCCATATTTCATTACAAGTTTTCCCCGCGGACGCGAGGTTTCGGCGTTAATCGCGGATGGACTTGATCGGATTTCCGCTTTAACAATCTTGGCTAACCTTGCCTGTGTCATAGAGGAAGCGCGGCTTCGTGGAATTCTACATCTCGGGATTGATCCTCGCGACATATGGGTGAGAGAGGACCTTTGCGTCGAGGTCTCCGGGTTCGGCTTTTGGTATGTGGCAAGAGACTTTCCTTATATATACCCGCCGGATGGACCGTTCAGCGCCCCCGAGCAAAAAGAGGGTCTCAGAGTAAGTTCAGCGACGGACATCTATGCCCTTGCGCTTATGTACAAAGCTTTAGTTCTCGGAGATTGTCAGGAAAAGGTGGAAAGTGAGAATGAGGATTCCGGTCTTCCGGATGGGTATACCCCACCTTTCATATTTAGATGCCTTGATAAGAACCCCGCTTCGAGGTTTCTCACAGCAGGGGATTTTGCCAGACATATTTTCGAATATTTTCCGGAAGTTCCGTATAAGTCTTTTGATCACGATGAATGCCCGATCTGCAGGCGACAAAAAGAAATCCGATCCCGATTGGATCGTAATCATTTTATACATTGCTCAAATCAAAAATATTTTGCCGTTCTGAAAAACGAAAGAATTATAATGCTGCTCATTGTTATTCTATTCATCGCAACTATTATCGTTTGGTATCTTGCTTTGAAGTAAGATCGTACACCTGCAAGCATATCGCGCCGATAATCCTTGCGTTTCGCGTGTTTTCTGATAAGCATTAGCACTACCCGCCCCGGTTGCTAATGCTCATTCGCTGACGGATAGTATGGGGATCTTCTTCCATGAGCGGTTGTCAAGCATGACGATCTCTCTGTATCCGCTTTCCAAAAGCAGGTTAAGCGCTTTGTCAAAATCTCTTCCGATGTCCTCCGGGCAGTGCGCGTCAGACCCGAGCGTCACGGGCACTTCAAGTTCCGCACCTAATCGTATAAACGCGGGTTCGGGATACATTTCGCCAGCTGGCCACCTCAATCCAGAAGTGTTTATCTCGTAGCATAAACCGCCTTCTTTTATTGCGAGGAGAATTTCGCGGTAATAGGGTTCAAGATCGATTGAAGCGCGGTGTCCGAACTTTTTTATGAGGTCCGGGTGAGCCACCACGCTGAACAGACCTGTTTCGACCATCCTGACAAGATTCATAAAGTATTCTTCATAAAAAGCATTTAGATCTATTTGTTCGAATCGGCTGACATACCTCGGGTCATCGAATATCCAATCACGGAGGTAGTGAATGGAGCCTATTACGTACTCGAAGGGGTGCTCCGAAAGCATTCGCTCAACCTCATCCATATGGGGCGGGTAGTAATCCGCCTCGATCCCGAGCCTCACAGTTATCTTGTCCGAAAAAAACTCTTTGAGCCTGAGCACTTCTTGGACGTACGCAGGAAGTTCTTCTTTTTCCATGCTGAGCGAGCGGTCATTGGTGTAAGTGAGAGGCAAATGATCCGCAAACCCTATATCCTTAAACCCCATTGAAATAGCATGCCTCACCATTTCTTCCATTGTGCCGCGCGCGTGTCCGCAAAGATGCGTGTGAATGTGATAGTCAAATCTAATCATTCTTACTTTCCTCCATTCTTTTCAAAAGGGCTGTTTTAGCGCGTTCAAATTCCTCAAGAGTTATCGCGCCGCTTTTTCTCAAGGAGTCGAGACGTTCGATCTGGTCGACGATTTCAGTATAAATCGGTGGTCTTTCCGGAGGAATTACCGTTATCTCGCGGGTAGGTTGTTCGCTTTTCATGCTTCTTGAAACCTCTCTCGCTATGGCGTCCACTGCTCTTTCTGGTAGTTCTTCCCTCAGTCTGCTGGCTTCTGCGACAATCATCTCCTTGAGAGTATCGGGTAGGGGCATATTGCCGAATTCATGGGTTCTTTCCTTATCGGATCCCGTTTCCACGACCAGAAAACCTGATCTTATCATCCTCTGGAAGACGCTTTGATATACCCCAACGTTTGATATTGACCCGAGGAGAATCTCTGTTGTGTGTTTTCTTAAAAACCCGGATGTATATATCAATCTTCTGTTCGTCAGGGTGAGCCTGATATTGAGCCATTTTATGAATTTTATAGCTGGAAAAATCGTTATGACTATGAAAATAGAAATCATTACCACAAGGGGAATACCCCTCCTTGAACCTGGCAAAGTAGCGAGAATAGCAGCCCAGAATGAAATAAGAAGGGAGCTCAACGCTAAATATCCCAATAAACCTGAAATGTGATGCCTAACTCGAAAAACGATGTATTCACCTTCATGCAATAACGGTTCCCTCAAAAGTATTTCCATTTTTGCTGACTTTCTTGTTCTCTAACAGCAAGAACATTCTATTCAAAAATCCACTGGTCATCACTAACACTCATTATCTAAGGGGTATTGTTTTTTGTTCAAAAAAAGGGGAGGTTCTGACTGCAAATTGTTTTCCTTCTGGCTTGCTATCCGTGAATCACCTGTCTGCTTTGTGAGCGTAATGCGGGTAATCGGCGCTCGTAGTGATGGGGGAATCAAAAGTGCGCTGTTTTCCTTTAAGCGCGCAAAAGGTAAAGCGTAAGCATGTTAACAATGAGACTGGTAATTGATATTTATAAAAGGAAAAATAAAGTTTTACCGCCATATTGTTATTCAGGTGATATCCAGGCTTTATAATCATATAGACTTTTTAGCGCAAACAAATTTGAATTTCGTGGCTGTCTATTATTTGAAATTATGAGGACTTAGAAGAAGTCCCTCGCTAGTCGGGGGTTTTGATATCATGTGGAAGAAGACAGTTGGCGAGCCGAAGGGCGAAACGCACCTTCTTCTGGAGGGTCACAAGCCTAGAATCTACAGGTCGAGACGCTTCTATTTAAAAAGAACTTTGAAATGGGCCGGTCTTTTCCTGACTTTTATTCTAACCCTCTTCCTTGCTGGCGGGTTTATCTGGCTTAAAGCCAAAGAATCCCAGATGGCTATGCCCGATGTAGAACAATGTCTCGATCCGGTTAAGAGGGGGAGGCCCGTGAATACGCTCATTCTGGGGATAGACAGGGGAAGTGCCGACAGCGTTGAAATTCGCGGACGGTCTGACATAATGATGATTCTCGGGATAAGCGGAGACGGAAAGAAAGCAAGCGTCATTTCTATACCGAGAGATTCCCGGGTCAGGATTCCTGGAAGAAGCGGCATGCATAAAATAAACGCGGCTCATGCTTACGGAGGGCCCGCGCTTTCAATCAGCACACTGAAAGCGTTAACGGGGTTAAAAATACACCACTTCCTTGTTATCGATTTTGCTGGATTCAAAAAAATTGTTGACGCTGTCGGCGGTGTGCGTATGTATATCGAGAAAGAAATTAACGACAAATACGCTGGTTATGTTCCTGCTGGAGACCAGGTTTTAGACGGGGACACGGCGCTTGCCCTTGTCAGAGCTAGGCATGACCCGAGGGCTGTTCCTGGTGGGGACTTCGACAGGATGGAGCACCAGAGAGAATTCCTAAAGGCGATGTTGAGGACAGTAGAGAATCAACGAAATCCGCTCAAGATAAAGAGAATAATCGATGCCATAGCCTCGAGCATGAAGACCGATCTCAGCTTCTTCGATATGTTCTCCATAGGCAGAAGAATAAATGGCGCTGGTGTCGAGATGATGACTGCACCCGGCAAAGCGAAGGTTATTGGCTCTGCGTGGTACTTCATTATTGATGAGCTTGGCCTGGAG
Organism: Candidatus Geohydrothermomicrobium daggyaiense; assembly: GCA_015711695.1. GTDB lineage: Bacteria > Actinomycetota > Geothermincolia > Fen-727 > JACVIW01 > Geohydrothermomicrobium > Geohydrothermomicrobium daggyaiense. The sequence goes on along the minus strand of JACVIW010000004.1, from coordinate 15,927 downwards.
GAAATCCTGAAGCCATTTCAAGAGGTTTCGCAAAGCGCTTCAGGCTCGGAAACTTACGAAAAAATAGAGAGCAGAAAGGGCATAAGGGTTTTCGTCCTCAATGGCACTAAAGTTCCTGGGCTTGCGTCCAGAGTAGCCGAAAGGCTAAAGGAAAAAGGATATAATGTTCTAGGACGAGGAAATGCTAAAAGCCCCTATTACAGGACGGTAATCTATTTTTCTGGAAGCCAGGGGTATATGGCAAGGATGCTTGCCGAAGATTTGAGTGCTGTAACTCCTAAGTGCGAGAGGCATGATCGTATAGCGGAAAGTTTCGGTGCCGATGTTGTGGTCGTTCTTGGCAATGATATAGGGGCAAAAGAGAGATACTAAGAATACTCATAGGTTATTCGACCGGCAATACTCAGGAAAGGCAGGGGAAAATGGAGGAGCCGAGGCCTGAACTGGCGAGTCCCTGGGATCAGTTTTCTGACATGGAGCGTTTTTTCGAGCATCTCGAAAGATGGAAGAGGCCTATTTATATATTCGAAAAAGCGTGGAAACCCCGGTGCGATGTTTCCGAGACGGATAATGAGATCTTAGTCGTCGCTGACCTGGGTGGTGTTGACGTTGAGAGGGTTGACATCAAAGCAATGGGGAACAGCCTCGTGTTAAGGGGGGTAAGAAAGGAACCCGCTGCGGATATAAAAAGGGTTTATCATCTTATGGAAATAAGTTACGGTCCCTTTGAGCGGGTGCTTGAGCTGCCTGCAGCAGTGGATGCAGAGAGGGCGGAAGCGGTTTACGACGAAGGTTTCTTGAGGATCAGGCTGCCCAAGGTGAGAAGGATTTCAAGGGGAGTGGAAGTTGATGTCAGAGAATAATTCTCAGGACAGGAAAATCGAAGTACATCAGGACCCGGATAATTCGGGTGTTGGATCTGCAGGGAACAGTGATCCTGAGCAGAATGTTGGCGGTTTGAAGTTCGGCACAGATGAAAAACGGACCCCGGTAGACAAAGTGGAGATCGCCGGGGAACTTCCTGTCATGCCTCTTAAAGACACTGTAATATATCCGCACATAGTCGCCCCGCTTCTGGTAGCTGAGGAGAACTTGGTCAAGCTTATTGACGACGCGCTGGCGGGGGACAGGATCGTCGCGGTGGTGACGGCAAAAGAGCAAGTTGATGTTCCTTCCCCTGAAACCTTATACCGTGTTGGCTCGGCTGTGGCAGTTGCGCGGATGTTCAAGCTTCCTGACGGGAAGATGCAGCTTCTGGTTCAGGGGATAGCAAGGATAAGAGTAATAGAGTACACACAAACGCATCCTTATTTCCGGGCAAAAATCGAGCGCCTTCGTGACATCGTTGAGGATTCGGTAGAGGTTGCTGCCCTTGCGAGAAACGCCCTTAGTCTTTTCAAGAAAATTGTAAATCTCGCGCCGTATTTGCCGGATGAAATGTTTATTGCTGCGATGAACGTTGATGAGCCCGGTGACCTCGCAGATTTCCTCGCGGCGAACATTAACCTCGAGACGCATGAAAGGCAAGAAATTTTAGAGGAATTAAATGTCAAGGAGCGCCTGAAAAAGCTCACCGTATATCTGAATCGCGAAGTAGAGGTTCTTGAAATAGGCAGCAAAATACAGAGTCAGGTCCAATCGGAACTCGCTAAGGGTCAGCGTGAATTCTTCTTGAGAGAACAGCTCAAAGCTATTCAGAGAGAACTGGGGGAGCTCGATGAAAAAACCATGGAGATTAACGAGCTCCGCGAAGCGATTGAAAAGTCCGGCATGCCTGAAGAGGCAAGGAAAGAAGCAGAAAGGGAGCTCGACAGGCTGGCGAATATGCCTGCCGCTGCCGCTGAATACACGGTAGCTCGCACTTACCTTGACTGGATGGTAAACCTTCCTTGGAACAAGAGCACCGAGGACAATCTGGATGTCAGGCGCGCAGCCAAAATCCTTGATGAGGATCATTATGATCTGGATAAAGTGAAGGAAAGGATTGTTGAGTACCTCGCGGTCAGAAATATCAAAGAGGACATGAAAGGCCCAATTCTTTGTTTCGTGGGTCCTCCTGGAGTGGGAAAGACATCGCTCGGTCAGTCAATAGCGCGTGCCCTCGGGAGGAAGTTTCACAGGATATCACTTGGTGGTGTGAGGGATGAAGCCGAAATAAGGGGGCATAGAAGAACATACGTGGGCGCTCTTCCTGGCAGGATAATTCAAGGTTTGAGAAAAGCGGGAACCAATAATCCCGTGTTCATGCTGGATGAGGTAGACAAACTCGGGGCGGATTTCAGAGGAGACCCCGCTGCGGCGCTTCTCGAGGTTCTGGATCCTGAACAAAACCGCACATTTGTTGATCATTACCTTGACGTGCCGTTTGACCTGTCGAAGGTAATGTTCATTACAACCGCAAATATCCTTTTCACGATCCCCCCTGCGCTTCTTGACAGGATGGAGATTTTAGAGTTGCCGGGTTATACGGAGCCCGAGAAAATCAAAATCGCTCAACAGTATCTTGTGCCGAGGCAAATAGCCGAGCACGGTCTTGATAAGCAGGAGGTAGAGATAGATGAGAGCGCGCTTCGCGGGATAATCCGAAATTACACCCGAGAAGCGGGCGTGAGGAATCTTGAAAGGGAAATAGCTGCGATATGCCGCAAGATTGCCAGGAAAGTCACGGAGGGCAATAGCGGGCCATTCAGGGTTACCTGCGACGAATTGCATGAGTATCTTGGTCCGGTAAAGTTCAGACAGGAGATACTCGGTAAGGAGAACGAGGTGGGAGTGGCAACCGGGCTTGCCTGGACAGAGGGAGGAGGGGACGTCCTTTTTGTGGAAGCGGAAATTTTTCCCGGAAAGGGAAATTTGACTCTCACAGGCAAACTTGGCGAGGTTATGCAGGAATCCGCTCGGGCGGCAGTCACATACGCCAGAGCGAACGCCGAAAAGTTCGGAATTCCTGATGGGTTTTTTGAAACTCATGACCTTCACATCCACGTTCCCGCTGGTGCGATACCAAAGGACGGTCCTTCGGCGGGGGTGACAATGGCGATAGCCCTTGTGTCCGCAATAACGGATAAGCCGGTCAGGAAAGACATTGCGATGACCGGAGAGATCACTCTTAGGGGGAAAGTGCTTCCGGTTGGAGGGATTAAAGAGAAAGTTTTAGCCGCGCACCGCGCCGGCGTTAAGAAAGTGATACTTCCCGAAGACAATGAAAAAGACCTTGAAGAGGTGCCTGATTTCGTTAAACATGAACTTGAGTTTGTATTTGTAAAGCACATCAATGAAATAGCGGAGCAGGCATTGATATCCGATGGTGGTGAGATAAGTTCTGAAGAGGGTAAGAAAGAAAGTGGAATTTGCGAGGAGGTAAGGGCTGAGGGAACTTGATCGAGTTTTCAATCCGCGGTCCATCGCTTTCTATGGCGCGTCAAACGACCCCCTTACGATGGGGACAGGTCAGCTTGCCACGCTAATATTTCAGGGCTTTTCAGGAAAGATATACCCTATTCACCCGAGAGAAAGCACAGTTCTCGGCTTAAAGGCATACCGCAGTATTTTTGATCTTCCCGAGATACCTGATCTGGCTTTCATGGTGCTTCCAACCGATATCGTCGTTCCCAAGCTTGAGGAGTGCGGTAGTGCCGGAGTGAAGGCAGCGGTGGTCGTTTCGGGGGGTTTCCGTGAGGTTGGAAAAACGGGGCTCGAAAAAGAGCGAATGCTTGTGCGGGTGGCTGAGAAATACAAAATGGTTGTCATCGGTCCCAACTGTATCGGGGTGAGCAATTTTCATATCGGCATGAACACAACATATTTTCCCTACCAGCAGGATCCTGGTGACATAACGATCATAAGTCAGAGTGGAACCTATTCCTGCCATGTATATGGATATACACGCAAGTTTGGCATGAGGCTTTCGCATACCGTGAGCGTTGGTAACTCGGCTGTGGTTGATCTCATAGATTGTCTCGAATATTTCGCACAGGAGCCTCGTACGAAAGCGATAGCACTTTATATAGAGGGATTGCGTGACGGGAAAAGGTTTTTACGGGTTGCCCGTGAGGTTTCCCCTAAAAAGCCGGTGGTCGCGCTTTTTGTTGGGGGAACTCTGGCAGGGGCAAGGGCGGGTATGTCTCACACAGGTGCCCTTGGAGGCGATGACAGTATCTATGAGGGTGTGTTCAGACAGACCGGCGTGATTCGCGTAAAAACGGTTCAGGACATGCTCGATATCGCCTGGGCTCTAGCATCCCTACCACCGCCTGCAGGGAGGAGAATGTGCGTGCTTACGAATGCCGGAGGCCCTGGTGCGAGCATGGCTGACGCTTGCAACAGGGAAGGACTTGAAGTTCCCGAGTTTTCTGAAAAGCTCAAGACTGGTTTGAAAGAAATCCTCCCCCACACCGCTTCTTTTTCAAACCCTGTCGACCTTACCTATTTCATGGATCTGCATGCGATGTACGAAAGAATACCGAGAATGATACTCGAAAGTGATGAGGTTGATGGAATTGTCATGTACGGCGTCTTCGGTTCTCTCCTGTATCGAACTCTTGAGGAAGGGTTGGGCGGAAGAATAAAGTATCCCATCGATGAAGTTGTTCCCGTTGTGCGCGAACTCCTTAGAAAATTTGTTTCTTACCCCGGCGAGTATAGAAAACCTGTGATCGTTTCTTCTTTCTGGGGAACGGATGATGATGCTCTCAAACAGATTGCCGATGATGGAATACCTGTGTATTCGAGTCCGGAAAGAGCGGTATCAGCGATGGCGGCGCTTTACAGGTACGGTCGCTGGCTGAGAAGCTTTAATAATGGTTAGTCCTTAAAGCCCCTGCGCGCGATTGGTCGTCCAATAAGAACTGCCACCGCGATTGCCACGAGCATATACACGATGTTTAAGGCTGAACCTCTCATCGAACTACCTCGTTTATGGCTTCCGCGTGTTACTTCCGCTAAAGTATAACGGAGCCGGATTGTCCCGTACAATCCGTTTATCTTAAGGCGACTAAACCTTCCGTTAATCGATCCGCTAATTTATTTCTTCCGAGCTCCTCTTACACCTTCAAGAAATCTATGTGTTTGCCATTTTTGTGCCAGGCTTGCTGTGTTGTGAGTGATTAAAAGGGTACATTTTCGGGATTTGTAGAATGGCTATGACATTAAATCGGGAAGATTCCGACGTTGCGTTTAAACGGTGCTGGAGTCAGATATTATTGAGAATCAGTGGAAAACAGTTGACTGCGCTGGTTTGAAAAGGGGAAAGTGCTGGTGGAGTTAATCTCTTTTACTTAACTGTGAAAGAGGCACCGTTGGATGTGCCCCCGGATGTCGTGACTTTTATGGTAGTTTTGCCTTTTGAGACGCCAGATGGCACCTTTATTTTCAATTTCGTGTCAGTCCACGAAGAATATGTTGATACTTTTTTGCTCCCGAACGTTACATATGAACTTCCTCTGGAATTACCAAAAGCGGAGCCTGCAATCGTAACGTATGTGCCAGGAGTTCCAGAAGTGGGGGATATTGCCGAAATCTCTGGTTTCACCTTAAAAGTGGCGGAGTTTGATGTCCCCCCTGATGTTGTCACTTTCAAAGATGTGCTACCTGAGACGCCAGATGGCACCTTTACTTTCAATTTCGTGTCAGTCCACGAAGAATATGTTGATACTTTTTTGCTCCCGAACGTTACATATGAACTTCCTCTGGAATTACCAAAAGCGGAGCCTGCAATCGTAACGTATGTGCCAGGAGTTCCAGAAGTGGGGGATATTGCCGAAATCTCTGGTTTCACCTTAAAAGTGGCGGAGTTTGATTCCCCGACAGGCGTAATCACCTTCACAGACACTTGCCCGGAGATGCCAGAGGGAACTTTGCATTTTATAAGGTTGTTTGCCCATGAAAGATATGCGCCTACCTTCCTGGTTCCGAAATACACACATGAAGTTTGTTGTTCTGAGCCAAAGCAAGAACCAGATATGCTCACTTCCGCTCCGATACATCCTGACGTAGGCGAAATGGAAGAAATCTGCGGTTTGTCTATGACGGTGAATGTTATTCCGTTCGAGGTGCCATAGGGAGTTATAACTTTAACGTCACCGGAGGTAGCGTCGGACGGTACTTTCGCTTGTATTGTTGTGTCGTTCCAAACCACGTATTCAGAAGCAATTCCTCCTCCGAATGAGACAAAGGAGTCGTCTTCCCGGGAACAACCGAAATTAGTTCCGTTTATTGTCACGATAGTGCCCACCGGCGCGCTGGATGGAGAGATACTCGATATCAGTGGTTTTGATGGAGGCTTACCGCTCCAGACTTCGCACCCGGTTTCGTCATTGTAGGTGCCAGAGAAAACGGTGTTTCCACACGCAAGAAGCGAAGAGACTGCTTTGTTCGATGCGTTTCCGAAACCGGGATCGGCACCCGCATACCAGCGCTGATTGTTGTACGCCATAAGTAAGCCACCGCTCACTGAACTCGCGCATCCTGCGAGCAGAAGGTTCTCGCTTCCTGAGTTGTAAGGAATCATGTCAAGCACGGCGAAGTTATTGGCATCTCCGAAACCTCCACCGACTGCTTGAGAAAGTTGTGAGCCATCAAATGAGTATATGTAAAGACCCGAAGAGGAATATGAAATATCACTGATTTCACCGCTTTCTATGTTGACTGTTACGCTCAAGTTTCCGTTAGCGGTGCCGAGGAATAGTTTTCCAGCGTAAACCGCCATCGCGCTGACGGAGACATTTCCGGAATCATTAAAGCCATTTTGGGCAAGCAGCGTCCAGAAGTTGCCGGTTTTTCTCCTTAACTGACATCCCATGCTGACAAGGGAGACGCGCACGTTCTCAGGGTCGATTACGCTAACTTGAATTTTAAACCTCGCAGTTCCCGCGTAAAGAATGCCGTTGTAAGTTTTTAGCGAGGTGACCCCTGCGTTCAGGTTGTCCCCGAATCCGGCCAGGGCAACTCTCGTCCAGGTTGCCCCGTCATAACACCAGATGTCCGCTCCGTCGCTGCCGGGTAATAAGATATCGAGTCGGTAGTTGGTCGTTCCTACATAGAGTTTTCCTTCAAACAACTCCATTGCGGTAATGGCGATGTTATGAGCGTTTCCGAATCCTGGTCCTGGTTCCGGGGAAAGGGCGTTGCTCCACTGTGAGCCGTCGAAACGCCACAACTGACATCCATTAAGGTTTAGCGTTCCCGCGTAAAGAAAGTCATTGTAGGTGATCATTCTTAGGATTGCGATGTTGTTCTTGTCACCAAATCCACCATCAACAATCTTTTGCCAGTCGCCTTCGGAAGTTTTCTCCCAGATCTCGGCGCCGTTTTCGTTTATGGTTGAACAGTAAAGTTTACCCTGATACTGAACAATTGGCCCTGCTGCAAAGTTAGTAGAGCCCTCGCCAAAACCTTCATCCGCGCTTATTACCCACTGGTTAGGGCTAGAAGGGTAAGCCTTTTTTGAAACATAACGAAAGAACGCGAAAGCAAAGATAATGAGGGCAATAGCACAGAGTTTTGTCCCGATTTGCCTGTTTGTGCGTTCTGTAAATTTCAAAGCCTTTAGTCCTTTATTCGATAATATTGAACTTTTAAACCCCGGGCGATGATGCCACTTGCTCCACCTGCAAGACTGATAGTTGTTGGCAAGCACTTGCACCGGAAATCTTTTACGATGCTCATATTCCACCGATAGATAATATCTTCCGTTTAAATTAAACACAATTCATCATAGATAAGATTCTTCATAAGTATTTTGAGGTGTGAAATTTTTTAAGAGCGGGCATGCGGACATTTCCCAATTTTATAAAACGCTGCTCTAAAGTAATGACATCTCTTTTGTTTAAAACGCTATCTCAGAGGGAATTCTGGCTTTTCAATTCGTCTGCTTTTTCTCTCAGGGTGTTGGATTCATTCGTTTTCGCCTGAATGTTAGCGGCGAATTTCTGTAAATTCCTGGTGAAGTTCTCAATCTGGTATTTACCGGAGGCAAGGTCCGACTGAAGTGTTGTGAAGTAATTTATTATCTCTGTTATCATCGAATTACTAGCATCAATGTATTTAATGATGAGTTTTGCGTAATCCCCATATTTTCCTGGATTCTTATGCTCGAGTATCTTTGCGTAATACCTTTTCGCCGTTTTTGCGGACGCAATGCCGTCATTGAGTAGACCGATAATCTCATCCGTGTCTTTTTTGACCTTATTTGCCTCTGGAGTTTTTTTGGATTCGATTTGCTTCACAATGTCAGCGAAGAAACTGTCTATCTTTTCGCCGGCTCTACCGCCAATTTCGTCAAAAACCTGGAGCTGTTTGTCGCCTTTCTGCATATAAAGGCTAGGGTTTTCTTCCCCCCCACACCCTGTCAAGCTTAAGGCAATGATAATTGCGCACGATATTGCGGCTGCCCGGTAAAGTGTTTTATTCATTATTTCTCCTTCCGAAAAAACATCGTTTATATCCCAATGGCTATTGACCATTGCGGATTTTAAACCTTTCCATAACCTGAACACATTCCAGCGGCGATTGAGAATCATCAACAAGCACGAACGTTTTCTCGGATTCGCACTTTGCTTTCCTGCGTCGCTGTTAGACGTTTATTAATTTTCTCACATTTTATTAGTGTTTCTTAAGCTGGGAAAAATTGTTTCGAGTGATGGCAATGTTTTTCGGATCTATAATTTGGCATAATAGTTTTGTTTCCCGGTTGTATCTTATAGGAAGGGGCGGTACCGATGAACGTTGCAACACTTCACGAGCATTTCATCGAAAAGTTCGGGAATGTCGTGACAACTATTTTCGAGGACAGAGAATACACAAGTGTCTACATGAGAGAGCGAGCCAATAAACTCGGAAACGCGCTTGTTGGTTTGGGTATTAAGCAAAACGATGTCGTGGCGGTAACAATGTCAAATTCGCTTGAGGTTATCCAGTCTTTCAGCGGCATTTTCCGCATAGGCGCGATTGTTCTTCCCATATTGTTCCTCTTATCAGCTGAAGAAATGAAATATATATTGAGCGACTCAAAAGCTGTGGCAGTCATAACGGATTTCACCCAGGAACAGAAGGTCCTCGAAGCGGTTGAGGATTTGGATACGGTGAAGTGCGTGATTACTGTGGGAGCGCAAGACCTCGCTCGCAGCCTGGATTTCGAATCTATTCTGGAGAAAGCGTCAGGGCAACTCAGCGCCGTTGAAAAGGATCCGGATGACCTCGCAATGATAATGTACACTTCTGGAACTACTGGGAAGCCTAAAGGGGTTATGCTTACCCACCGCAATCTCGTGGAGGGTGCCAGAAGTGCTTACACCGCGAATGAGGTAACTAAACCAACTCGTGGCCTTATGTGCCTACCCCTTGCTCACATATACGGTGTTGGAGCCATGAATGCAGGGTTTTTAAATGAATTCAAAGGGAGTCTTAGTATAATAATGCGCTGGTTCGTGCCCGATGAGGTGTTCCGATTGATCGAGAAATACGGAATTCAGCTCTTCCCCGGCGTTCCGGCGATGTTCGCTCTTCTATACAATCACCCGGATGCTGAAAAATACAATTTGAGTTCGCTCGAAGACTGCGTCTCCGGCGCAGCCGCACTGCCTGTTGATTTGCAGGTGGGTTTCATGGAGAGGTTTAAGTGCAAAATGCGTCAGCTCTACGGATTGACTGAATCTTCAGGAATGGGCGCTACGGTAAGGCCAAGTCACCCCTTTATTCCTGGGACTGTGGGCAAAGCATATGACAATCAAGAGATCAAAATATTCGACGATGATGACAACGAGCTGCCGCCAGGTGAGCTAGGGGAGATCGTGATCCGCGGACCACAGGTGATGAAGGGTTATTTGAATCTTCCGGAAGAAACGGAGAAAGCGCTCCGGAATGGTTGGCTGCATACCGGAGACGTAGGATACATGGATGATGACGGTTTTCTATTTGTAACGGCAAGAAAAAAAGACTTGATAATAAAAGGTGGAGAGAACATTATGCCGGCACAAATAGAGGATGTGGTCGCGGAGCATCCTGCTGTAAGTGAGGCGGCCGCAATAGGTGTGCCTCATGATATCTACGGGGAAGAAATAGTCGTATTCGTTACAATTGAGCCCAAAATGAGTGCGACTCCGGAGGAGATACTTGATTTTTGCTCAAAGAAGTTAATACCGTTCAAACGACCCGGAGAAATAATAATAGTTGATTCGCTTCCCAAGACGTTGATCGGGAAAGTCCTTAAAAGAGAACTTAAGGAGATGTACAAGCAAATAAAGAACCGCGAGGGCAAGATCGGTTAGCTTTTCAAAGCTTTATCAGCGGCTTTATCTTGCTATATAGAGTGCTTAATCAGAGATTTTTTTGGGAACGTTAAAACCACAGAGGCCTGACCGTGAAAGCATCAGGTAAGGTGGCTCGCCTGCCGTCAGGATGAACTACGACTGCTTGGTAGGAACCTGTGGCAACGAGGAAGAAACCGAATGTGCATGTGAGTTTGGAGTCAGTTAGAACGTTGACGTTAAAGCCGTTTATCACGTTTTTATCTTTTTCAAGCCTTACCGTCATTCCCTTCTCAAAGCCGGTCCCGTTTATCTCCACAGACATAAAGAGAGTAAATTGGTTTGCCGAGTTCGGAGAGACGGACTTGATGGTAAGTGGAGGAGGAAAGACCTCGATCTGAACGCTGTTAGAAGGAATCCCTTCTCGTATAACGCGGACTTGCACTGTCCCTTTCAATCCTGTAGGCACAACTGCTTTGATTAGGTCGTTAGACCAGTAACTATATGCTGTGGCGGGAATCTCTCCAAACAGGACGACGCTTGAGCCTTTCTCCTGACCGAAACCTGAGCCTGTTATTGAAACCACCGATCCAGCTGTTCCAAACGATGGATTTATCGATTCAATTTCAGGTTTTGTCTGAGGTGGATTATTATATCCATTCCTGAACACCACCAGCACAGGATCTTTCCCGATGGGAACACCGCTTATGGTTATCCTTCCGCTCGCGTCCCTGGAGAAGTTCGACACTGGTGTATATGTGCCCGTTGTCGGGTCCAGGGTGATAGGATCATCATATGTTCCAGCATTCACCCTTATCTCTGCCGTGTCCTGCACCTCATCCCTCTTCCATACCCCGAGTGCTACAGACCCGTCCTCAAGATTGAACGAGTGAGCCTCAAGGGTTGATGGATTCGAGCAAGAGACGCTCACCGACCCCGATTTTGATGTTGCCCTCCCGAAAAGGGAGATGAAGCTCCTCATCCAGTGATATGACTTTTTGGGGGAGAAATCATTTCTCAGTATCCCGTAGTTTGACTCGGCATCACCGGGGTTTTGGTTCGCGTCCCACAGGTTGTAGTAAAAGATTTTGTCCGCCGTTGTTCCGGCGTAGTTTATCAGGCTTCTTAAGATATACGAAGCCTGGGTGTCCTCGCTCACCCCCGGGGGGAAGTTCGCGCATGTTGTCCAGCCAAACTCGGTAAGCCATATCTCCAGGTTTTTGCTCGTGTATGTGGAGATGAGCCATCTCACCCATCCAATGACAAACCTTATGTGATCCTCCTGGGGAGTGTAGTTCATGAACCTGAGTGTCTCTGGATAGGGATGGAATGCTACCGCGTCCACGAGATCTGCTATTCCCTCCCTGAAACATGCATCCATATATGAGGGGTCAAGACCGGCAAGGCCTCCCATTATCACCTTCGCTCCGGGATCCGCCTCCCTTATCAGGGGAGTCGTGTTTCTGAGAAGGGAGACATAATCAGAGGCTGATGGGGACGGCATCCAGAAACCGTGTATGTTCTCCTCGTTCCATATCTCATATGCGCTTATGCTCCCCTTGTATCTTGATACCACTGTCCTTACGTAGTTCTTCCATGCCTCAATATCCGTGGGGGGATAGTTAGGGGGGTATCCTCCGTTTGCCCATCCGGGTGGACCGCCAAGTATCGCGAGTATCTCTATCCCGAGTGAACGCGCCTTCTGGACAACCCTGTCTGAGCTATCAAACCTCCATGCTCCTCTTACCGGCTCGAGATCACACCACGCAAAACCTGTCCTAACCCATCTCACTCCCGCATTGGCGAGCATCTCGAGCTGCCTCTCCATCTTCGATCTCTCATAAAGCATCAAATGGCTCTGAGCAACTCCGTATCTTTCGGCGTAGGTTGAATTGCCATCCGCACGTACAAGACCACCGAAAAGGAAGGGTCCGGGAAAGAGAAGAGCCACAAGCATTATAAAGAGAAGGAGAGAGAGAAACATGCGAAAATCTCTCCAGATACGCTTATTTACAATCGGCATTTCTATCGACCTCCATTTCCGCTATCCGCACTTTCCAGAAATAACGGTCGACAAAAATCAAATGAATAAAGAGGGCTAAAAGTGTATATTTCCTTTGGAATCCTCGTGACATGATGGGTCACCTAAAAAGATGGCATCAGTTCAAACAAAGAGGTGATTGCGCTGCGGCAAATAATCGGGGAAAAGAGCAGGGAGGTTTGAGGGCCGATCATGGAGTTCATATTGCATGTAAGTGACAAAAAACGCTCAATTTAGAAAAAAGCAATAGAAAATTGCGAGGAATCGGGTGCAGGTGATGCTTTTCGCATGCCGGGCAGCCCGATAAAAGAACTGCAGGATGAAAAACATCTTTGTTATCTTATCGTTTAACATGCTATAGAATAACGAAACCGCGTCTTATAGGGTTTGATGAAATCCATCCGGGGGCAGGTTTTAAATTGATATTACAGAGAAGGTGAAAAGTGGACGAGGAAAGAGAGGATTTTCAGCCTCTTCTGGAATTTATCAATGCTTCCCCCTTTTACCGATACATGAACATGAAAGTTATAAAAGCGGGAGATGGAAAATCTTTGCTGGAAATGGATACAAAGCCTGAGATGCGTAATCTCTACGGAATTCTTCACGGAGGGGCGATAACAACAATACTCGATTCAGCCTGCGGTATAGCTCTTGGCACTCTTCTGGCAGAAGGGGAAATTACTGTAACAGTTGATTTGCGGATTAACTTTATTTCAAACGTTACCGGGGGAAAGCTTATTGGTGTGGGAAAAGTAATTCATAGAGGTAAACAGACAGGCGTGACCGAAGCTCAAGTAAAAAACGAAAAAGGGGAGATAATCGCGGTTGGTATGTCAACTCACCTGATATGCAGCATTGAGGAACTGCGAACAGCAGAGTCTTAGCGTAGCTTATAAGGAAGCGCTTTTGACAAGGGATGAAGGGATGGCGCGGAGAATTCTATACAATGAACTGTTAGTGATTCATGCTTCCGGCGAGGAGCGTATGCATTGTAGATGATTGCCGTAAGCTAAACCGGGTTTCGACTTTTGATTCGGTCTTTGATTCGGTCAAAGCGGTAATAGTGGCATCCTTTCTATTCAGTTTGCTGCCATGATGTACAAATTGATATTTTAAGGCTCAATCTTCAATCAAAAGGCGGGTTTGCGGGAAATGAATGATTTAAAGCCATGCAAAGTTTGCGGGGTTCCAAAAAAAATAGGCAAAGACCATGTTTGGAACAGTGACGGCACAATAACCCAAAGAAAGGACCGAAACCATCGCATGGTTTTCGTGGATTCGGATGGGATAGAAGGTTTATTTGCCAATATAGAAAAACTCATAAAGATTCCTATCGATAAGATGATCATTGAAAGCAAGAAAAGGGCAACCAAGGATTACATTTCCAGACTCATGAGGGGCTCCAGGGGTTTTCTGGCACGCTTGGTGGGTATAGATCGGATAGTGCGAAGGGTTGTTGAGCAGGGAAGAGTGATGGGTTACGGTGACATTAAAGTCAGAGTATTCAACTGGAAAGAAAGTTATATAGAATGCGAAATTGCCAATCCTTATTCAATCAGGCTTTTTTCGGGTGATTTGAAAGGCGCTATTGAGGCGATAAGGAAGGTTGCGGGCACCGTTACATACGAAGAAATTGAGCCCGGACGTTTCGTTGTTTACAACTATGTGGCTCCTTTCGCCCCGGAGCTTGAAGAAAGGCTTAAGCCTGGACAAGTGAAGAGGAAACAGGGTGATATTAGATATCAGCTCTGTGAGGTCTGCGGAGTTCCAACAGAGTTGTCTGGGTTCAGGTGGGATATAGAAAAAGGCACTATCAGACATGCTGAAACGGGGACGCGAATGGCGATATTCGGTCCCGTTGGAATTCAGGTAATCTTCGACGAACTGGAAAATGAACTCGGCGAGTACATTCCTGATACGATAGTTAAAGCTCAGCAGATGTACACCATTTCAAATATAAACATGTGCTGGAGAGGCTCGAGTCGTGAAGAACTGCGAAGATGGCTTGCGGTTCAAGGTCTCGGAAATCTCGTTTCTCTTGAAAAAACTTCCGTTGGATTCACAGCGAAAATAGAAAATCCCGCCATGCCACTGGTAATTGTTGGCTCCGCGGCGGGCTTTTATGAGGCTTTTACGGGGAAACCTGTTGCAACGGAATGGAGCGTGGCTCAAGACGGCGATCTCACTTTCGAAGTCATGAGGGTGGATTGACGGTTCCTTCGGACTTCACCATTAGAAGAATGCGCGCACGGGCATAATCCCGGGAAGATTTGCTCATATCATTAGAGTGCTATACGCGTTAACCTTCAAGCTTATGACTGTCCGCTGTTCTAAGGTTTCCCTTTGAGGAAGATGTCATGCCCTTTCCTGAAGTGCTCTTCAGGAAATCCTGCCTCTTTCTTGGCAAGATAGTCCTGATCGAATATGTTTCTCATGAACTGGATCTTAAGCGCTTTCCTGAACCCAAGCGTTCCCGCCCACAAAATCGGCAGAGGGGGCGTTGGAAAATCTGTTCCCTGTATGATCTTTTCTCTGATGAACTCTGAACTTAAAATCCATTTTCTGTACGTAAAACGCTCCGGCGAAGTGAAAGCCGCGGAATCGCCGAAGAGATTATCGAATTTTTCAAGAAGTCTGAGAAAATTCGGAAAATACTCAACCGGATGATACCATCCGCTTGCACCTGAATGAGCAGCTACAACAGTTAATCCCAATTCGAGAGGAAGGCGCAGCCTCTCCGGGTCTCCCAGGTGCTGATTGGTTGTGGAAAGCGAGTGCTCATATCCAGTATGGCTGAGAAGCACAAGGCCGTGTTTGAGCATGTTCTCATAGAATGGGACATAACGGATGTCAGAAGGGTCAATGTTTTGTGAAGGTGGTATCCATTTCACGCATACAGCTCCTTCCCGGAAACATTTTTCTAACTCCTCGAGCGCGTCTTTCCTGTTAGGATGTATGCTTGCGCCGAAAAGAAAAACGTCGGGATATCGCTTGACGACGCGAGCAGTCCAATCGTTGGACACAACACATTCAGTCCGCGGGTCTAATCTTCCCCTCTCGTCATATAAGCCGTCGTTTGCGAGAAGAACCACCCTGTCGCAATATCTAGATTCACGAACCATCCTGGCAAGTAAGTCGGCATAGGCTTCGTCCATCTCGCAAAATGGCATTTTTCGGTGGAAGCCATAAAAAATTCTCCCCGCTGTGTAAAGAAAATCCTTGCGGTCTGCCCCACGGTAGAAACTTCCGTGTTTTTTTCTGTCAAAAGCTATGAGGTGTACATGGCAGTCGATTCTCTCGCGCGTGTCAAAACTGCTGGATCCGAGACATTTTTTCATCGTCACCTGCCAAAATAAATGTCTTTTTTGAAGATATATTTTATAAACTGCTGCTATCTGTGACGCTTACGGCGTTCATCGCAAGGCCTTTGGTGCAAGTCAAGAGAAAACGCTCGATTACAGTTCAGATTGAAATTTCTTGTGGAAAGAATAACACACAATTTTAATCGCTAAACCTTGCCCCTGCTATCGGACAGGAAATTTCTGAAGCATGGAGGAATAAATCACGGATTCACCTGGTTAAAAGAGTTCGAAGGGGGAAAGACTCTCTTTAGAGATCAGCGATTGCCTGCCCTTCGGTCAG
>JACVIW010000003.1 GCA_015711695.1 Candidatus Geohydrothermomicrobium daggyaiense | reverse complement strand
CTGCGATGATGGGGGAAGAACCATGAACACGAGTTGAGAAGTTGGGATCAGGAAGTGAGATTGAGTCGTTTACCCTTATGGTCTTTCTTGTTCCCGGAGCCATGGAGAATGCTGGATAGGAAACGGAACCTCTTCCTGTCATATAGGTGATGTCCACGCTGACGGTTTCATTGTTTGGATTCTGGATAAGGATGTAGGTGGTGAAACCATAGCCTGCACATCCCTCTGCAAGGAAGTAGTCAGTGGAAGCAGTGGTGGTGCCCACTGAATCATGACCTTCCCTTCTGTTATTCCGGTACATAGCCCGCTCAGCGATTACGGGGATATCTGAAGTGACCATAATGGAAGCATCACGCGCGCCGATATGATCAGCCATTGACCAGGTGCCGTGAGAATTGGGTGGAACCTGAACTTTAACCGGATGGGGTTCTTCGTTTTCGATCATGTAGGTTAAGCTGACGTTCGCGGTCTTTGAGTTGGGATTCTGGATGAGAGTCCAGGTTTCAAATCCCCAGGCAGAGCTTCCTTCAGGCAGGTACCAGGTTTTAGCTGGACTGGTAACTCCCACTGAGTTGTGGGCTTCCTCGCAAGGAGCGCCAGCTCCATACCAAGTCATTGTTCTGTCCGCGGCTATCTGTTTTCCTTCCAAACACTCCACCTTGGTTGAGAAGTCGGTTTGGCCAACTGTTTCAGCTGGATTGATAGTGGCCTGGCTCTTTGGAGCCATAGTAAACTTCGGGCCGGCCACGGGACCGTTTTTGGTCTGATAGGTCAGTTTAATCGTAACAGCTGTGGTGTTGGGATTCTCGATGGAGATGTAGCACGAGTATCCCCAGTTTGTTGAGCCCTCGGCAAGGTAGAGGGTGTATGTGGTTACGGTGAATCCTTGAGAAAGAATAGCTTTTTGATTATCAGGATTTTCAACAACCACATCCCATTTCCCGAGCTTTGCTGTTTGCGAAAGTGGAAGTGAGCAGGTAATCTTACCCGGGGAGACAACATGCACATTTTCGGCATTTATTGGGCTCTGGCCTCTATTTATGAGGCGTACCGATGGCGTCCCATAGAAATTTGAGCCGTATATCTCCACAGGTATCGTGTGTCCTCTAATACCGTAATCAGGAGAGATCGAGTATATTGCAGGTGGTGAGTTGAAACGCGCAAAGCCCGGACAGGATACTCCTCCTACAGATGTGAACTCTCCTCCCGCATAGATAGTTCCACCTGAAACCGCGAGAGCCCAGACAACCCCATCCGCATCAGGGTTCCACGGGGTGGCGTCTCCGTTTGAATCTATCGCCGCTAATCGACTCCTTGGCTTTCCTCCCACTTGAGTAAACCACCCTCCCGCATAGACGGTTTCCCCGGAGACGGCAAGAGCTCGAACATAGCTATTGGCGTTCGGGCTCCATGGGGTTGCATTTCCGCTCGAACCGATCGCCGCTATGTAACCTCTCGCCTGCCCTCCTATATGTGTGAACTCTCCTCCCGCATAGATAGTTCCACCTGAAACCGCGAGAGCCCAGACAACCCCATCCGCATCAGGGTTCCATGAGGTCAAGTTTCCGCTCGAATCGATTGCCGCTATGTAACCTCTTGATTTTCCTCCAATTGATGTGAACAATCCTCCCGCATAGACGGTTTTCCCAAAGGCCGCAACAGCAAAGACAGTGTTATTAGCTCCAGGGTTCCAGGAGGTTACGTTTCCGCTTAAATCTATCGCCGCTAAGCGGTTCCTCGGCTTTCCACCTATTTGAGTAAACCATCCTCCCGCGTAGACGGTCTTACCGGAGACGGCGAGGGCTTCCACCGTGCCATTCGCATTCGGATTCCATGAGGTTACTTTTCCGCTTGAATCTATCGCCGCTAAGTAGTTTCTTGACTTTCCTCCAATCCGGGTAAACTGCCCTCCTGCATAGATGGTTCCGCCGGACACCACGATATCAAAGACCACGTTATCCGCGTTTGGATTCCATGAGGTCGCTTCTCCTGTTGAATCTATCGCCGCTATCCCATTTCTTGCCTTTCCCCCAATCTGAGTAAACCATCCTCCCGCATATACAGTTCCTCCGGACACGGCAAGGGCAAGCACTGGAGCATTCGCATTCGGGTTCCATGAGGTCACGTTTCCGCTCGAATCTATCGAAGCTATGCAACCTCTTGCCTGTCCCCCAATTGATGTAAAGACTCCCCCGGCATATACAGTTCCGCCGGACACAGCAAGGGCATAGACATTGTCATTTGCGTTTGGATTCCATGAGGTCGCTCCTCCTGTTAAATCTATCGCCGCTATCCTATTTCTTGCCTGTCCCCCAATCTGAGTAAACTCCCCTGCAACATAGACGGTGCCACCTGATACCGCAAGAGCACGTACCCAGTCATTCGCGTTCGGGTCCCAGGAGGTTACGGTTCCCCTTGAATCTATCGCCGCTATGCGATTCCTTGCCTTTCCTCCTATCCGAGTAAAATATCCTCCCGCATAGACAGTTCCCCCGGAAAAAGCAAGAGCAAGAACGGGATTATTCGCGTTCGGGTTCCAGTTCGGGTCAACTGTTCCATCCGCAAGGATATGGGCTATTCTATTTCTTTCAACTCCTCCGACTTTAGTAAAACTCCCACCGATATACCATCCTCCCGATCCATCAGGGATAGCAGCGTAAATATTTCCCTCAACTCTCGGATAGGGAAAGGTCACCTGAGCGGTGGTGGCGCTCAAGGGAACACCCGCCCCAGTATTGGGACCCACATAAGTAAAGGTTCCACCTATGTATGTAATATTCCCTACCGGGAGCACGGTAAGTACAGTTCCATTTGTAACCCATGCTGAAAGGTCGGGAATCTGCGAGGGTTCAGCGCTCGCTTTTCCACGGTTAATGAAGGTGTTAGGGGAAAGAATAAATACAAAAAAGAAAATGAAAATAAAGAGATTTATTGCTTTTTTCTTTAAAGAGAACATCTTACACTCCTTTTGTCAGATGGGTTTTTCTTTACTGGAAAACCTAGTCGCCTTTTCGCCACCTGGATGTTTTCTGCAAATAGCCGGCCACGGCCTACTTATCAGGATTTTTAACGAAATAAGAATATCCCCGGCTGAAAAACACTGTCAATAAAAAACTAGATTCGGCGGGACAGGATTACTTTTTCCGCAAAAAGGTGATTGAAAATGTGCCAGGCAATGTATGAAGGTTTTTTGCCCCACCTAAAAATTTCTAACATCTACAAGGGGGTATGGTCTCGAAAACCCAATCTCAGAAATAAAAGGATTAGCCACACGAGGCACTATGTGCGCAGGAGTACCACGCGAAACCAAATCTCGTGCCCCAAACACTTATCGAGTCACCATGTGCCCTGGGCTGACCAACTCTACTTTCCACAAGCAAGTTCAGTTCTGGCGAGAAAGGCATTGGCGAACAAATAAAATAAGTAGAATATAACCTGCGGATGAGATAGAATATGCCCGCGCGCTGGAAGGAAGGCTCGATGCTAAGCAGACTTACCGTCGCCAATCTTGTTGACAGGGCGTATCGAAAATTCGGGGAGAAAATTTTTGCCATCCGTGAACATCCGGTAATCTACCGCAATCTGGGCGCGGGCAACACAGGGAACACTCTTTCTTTC
Source organism: Candidatus Geohydrothermomicrobium daggyaiense (assembly GCA_015711695.1). Taxonomy (GTDB): domain Bacteria; phylum Actinomycetota; class Geothermincolia; order Fen-727; family JACVIW01; genus Geohydrothermomicrobium; species Geohydrothermomicrobium daggyaiense. Next base: position 24,537 of record JACVIW010000003.1, on the reverse strand, counting down.
AAAGACGCTTACCAGTCCGCCAACGCGGTAGCGGGGGCGATGAGAGACAAACTCGGGGTGAAAAAAGGAGACCGCGTCGCCCTTGCCCTGACGAATGTCCCGGAGATGGGAATGTTTTTTACCGCGTGCGCGAGAATTGGCGCGATGACCGTCCCGTTTAACTATATGCTAAAGGCTGAGGAACTCACCGGTTGCGTCTCGGATTGTGGCGCTAAGGTCCTCATCACAGAACCCGAACTTTACAACATGAATATCGCTCAGAAGGAGCGGTTGCCGCAAATCGAGCACTGGATAATGACAGGCAAGCAGGAAGATGTCCCTGAGGGGTTCTGGTCAATAGATGAACTCACCGACGGATACACGGATGTCGAAATCGCCCCCGCTGAAATCAACCCTGACGAGCCAATCGCGATTTTTTATACCTCCGGGACCACCGGCTTTCCCAAAGGAGCAATGCTCACGTCAAGGAATCTGCTCTCAACAGTAACCCTTTCAGCCAGAATGCTCAGGCTCGGGAAGAAGGATTTCGGGGTCATGGCTCTTCCTCTCGCGCATATATTCGGGTTCACCACCGGAATAGTCGGGGGATTCTATTCAGGCGCTTCCGGTTACCTGATGAGATTCTTCGACCCGGAGAAAGTTTTGAGAATGATAGAAAAGTACAGAGCCACAATATTCCTCGGAGTTCCCGCAATGTACAACATGCTTCTCCAGTGTAATCCGGAAAAATACGACCTTTCAAGTATGAGATACTGGTTCTCGGGCGCCGACGCGATGCCCGTTGAGCAGATAAAAGCCATCGAGTCGCTCGGTGGGAAGTTCATCGAGGGATATGGACTTGTGGAAACATCGCCCATCATCTCTGTAAATCCTTACTTTCTCCGCAGACCTGGGTCAGTTGGGATACCCGTTCCCGGGGTTAAAGTCAGGGTCATGGGAGAAGACGGCCGCTTCAAAAAGCGGGGAGAAGTTGGGGAGTTTGTGATTCGTGGACCGAATGTAATGAAAGGATACTGGGGAGACGAAGAAAGGACCCGGGAGGCTTTCAAAGGAGGCTGGTTCCATACCGGGGATATTGGTTACCGGGACCGGCTCGGGTTTTTGTATTTCGTTGACCGGGAAAAGGATGTGGTAAAAGCCGGTGGATACTCGGTTTTCTCAAGGGAAGTGGAAGAAGAAATCCTCGCTCACCCGAAAATCTTCGAAGTTGCTGTAGTTGGCCGAACACACCCTACAAAGGGAGAAGTTCCGGTGGCGTTCGTGCAATTGAAAGAAGGGGAAGAGGCAAAACCCGAGGAGATACTCGAATGGTGCAGGAAGCGGATCGCCGCATACAAGGCTCCAAGAGAAATTCGGATAGTGGACGAACTTCCCCTTACAATGACAATGAAAGTGCTCAAAAGAGATCTCAGAAAACAGCTTGAAAAAGAGTATGCGGAAGGGAGTTAACAATTGCGGATATCGCACACGATCTCCAGGCATCTCCAGGCAAAATTACAAAATTAATATAATTTATCGAACGATACTACGAGGCAATCAGCAAAAAGGAGGAATGAGGTATGGTCTCTTTCGAATTAAGCGAAGAACAGGCAATGGTCAAGGAAACCATAGCCAGCTTCGCTACAGACCAGATGGAACCCTTAATGCGGGAATCAGATGAGAAGGGAGAGATATCCGAAGAGATTATAAAGAAAGGATGGGAACTCGAAATAATCTCGTCGAACATCCCGGAGGAATATGGCGGCTTTGGAGAAAGCCCTTCAGCCCTCACAGGGGTCATTGCTTATGAGGAACTGGCTCACGGTGACCTCTCCGCAGCAATGCATCTAGTCTCACCCACTGTCGCCGCTTACTCCACCCTTCTTTATGGCACCGAGGAACAGAAAAAGGAATTCCTGCCCGCTTTCTGCGGTGAAGAGTTCAAACCTTCAGGCGCAGCACTTCTCGAGCCGAGGCACTCCTTCTGCCCATCAGCAATGACCACAGTCGCCGTGCGGGATGGAAATGAGTATGTGCTTACGGGGCAGAAGTGCCTGGTTCCCCTTGCGAAAGAATCCGATGACATCATCATCTTCGCGACAACCGACCCCGGCGCCGGATTCGCGGGAGTGGAAGCGTTCATGGTGCCAACAGGCGCCGAGAATCTCTCGATAAGCGAAAGGGAAAAGAACATGGGCCTGAAAGCGCTTGCTACCTATGAGGTTTCATTGAACGGTGTGAGGGTTCCACTTGATAGAAAAATCGGGGGCGAGCGAGGTATCGATTTTTTGAACTTAGTTAGCCGATCCAGATTGGCGCTTGCCGCCATGGCGGTTGGTTTGATGAGGCGCGCAGCGGAACACTCCAGAGACTACGCTAAAGAGCGTGTGGCTTTCGGTGAGCCTATCGGCTCCAGGCAAGCGATAGCTTTCATGATCGCGGAGATGTTCATTGAGACCGACGCCACGCGCATGCTCGTGTGGGAAGCCGCATGGAAATGCGACAGGGGCGAGGAGTTTTCAAAAGAGGCGGCTATAGCGAAATACTACGCGGCCGAGAAAGCGATGAAGATTTGCGATGGGGCGGTGCAGGTTATGGGAGGACACGGATACGTAAGGGACAACCCTCCCGAACTCTGGTTCAGAAACGCGCGCGCTTTCGCAATGCTCGAGGGAATGGCAATGGTTTAAGGGGTGAGACAAAATGATAGATTTCGAGCTTTCACCGAAAATAAAGCAAACCCAGAAGATGCTAAGAATGTTTGCGGAGCAGGCTTTAAGACCCATCGCCCGCCACTTTGACGAAAACGAGCACGAAAAGCCTGAAGACCTTCTAAAGATGGTCCACAGCTTCATGAAAGGCGGGCTTGGCGGGAGCCTTTCTGGCGGTAAGTCGAAAGAGGAAGAAAAAGGCGGGGAAAAGAAGAAATCGGAGCGAAACCTTGCGACAGCGGTCACCGTGGAGGAGATATTCTGGGGCGATGCCGGCATAGCGCTCGCGTTCCCGGGCCCGGGGCTCGGCGGAGCGGCGGTGCAGGCGACCGGAACTCCCGAGCAGAAGGAGCGCTTTCTCGCACGCTTTCAGGGGGAAAAACCCGTGTGGGGCGCGATGGCAATCACCGAGCCTGAAGCGGGAAGCGACACCGCGAATATCAGGACAACGGCTGTCAAAGACGGTAACGAGTGGGTTTTAAATGGCGAAAAAATCTTTGTGACTGCGGGAAAAAGCGCGCTCGAGGATTCCGAAGGCTTTGTTGTTGTCTGGGCGACGGTGGATCCGAAGGCAGGAAGAGCAGGCATAAAGCCTTTCATCGTAGAGCACGGAACTCCGGGAATGAAGATAACGAAAATAGAGGATAAAATGGGCATTCGCTGCTCTGACACCGTTTCAATATCCTTTATGGACTGCCGTATCCCCGAGGATAACATTCTGGGAAGCCCCGAAGTGATCGACACCACCAAGACGAAGGGCTTCAAGGGCGTGATGGCGACCTTCGACGCGACCCGTCCTCTTGTAGCGGCGATGGCAATAGGCGTGGGTCGCGCGGCTCTCGACTTTTTGAAAGATACCCTCGCCTCCGAGGATTTCCAGGTCCGCTATCCAATTTCACCCAACCGGATGACCGCGATAGAGCGTGACATTATCGAGATGGAAGCTAACCTGAAAGCGGCGCGGCTACTCACCTGGAGAGCGGTCTGGATGCTCGACAACGGTCAGCGCAACAGCCTTGAAGCCTCAATGGCGAAAGCGAAAGCGGGGCTTGCCGTCACCCAGATAACGCAGAAATGTGTTGAACTCATGGGACCCCTTGGCTATTCAAGAAAATACCTTCTGGAAAAATGGATGCGCGACGCCAAGATCAACGATATCTTTGAGGGAACAGGACAGATTCAGATGCTCATTACCGCAAGAAACGTTCTTGGATTTGGCAGGGATAAACTAAAGTAGCGAATCAAGCACCCGGAGGTGAGCCAGACGAATAAACTGGAAAGGATCCTTGCCGCGCTCGAGGGAAAGAAAACGGATAAAGTACCAACATTCTCCCTTTTGTTCGACTCAAGACCGATTGATGACGCCCTCGGCGTCAGGCATGTCCCGGTTTTTCGATACTTGCAGAAACCTTGGGTTGCGCGCTTCATCGACAAGACCACTCCAATCTGGAACACCCTTTCTCATCCCAACCTCGGAGGGGTCGTCTACTTTTCCAACGCCCTCCGCGCCGATGTAAAACTCGGCTTCGACGCGGGACTTGTTAGTTATTACGGCCTGCGTCTCATCAACCACCAGGAGGCTCAGGACATTGCCGGACGAATCTTCAGGCTGGTAGATGACGGCGCGGGTGGGTTATACGGTATGTATAACGGAGGCGTCATTACCGACCCGGAATCCTGGCGGAAATTCAAAAAGCCGGATCCCGCGAGATTCGCCAAGCTGGCGAGATTGTACTTTTCATTTATGAATTTCCTCTGGTCAGGAAAGATAGCACTCGTGGCAGGCGTCAGCGTGAGCCTTCATCAGGATATTACCGAAGGAATGGGATTCACAAACTTCGTCAAATGGTTTCGCAAAGATCGAGGCTTTTTGAAAGACATAATCGCATACAGGACGGAACTCGCCCTTGAGGCTGTAAGAGCCGTCGCTCTAAGCGGTATCAGGGTCATATGGTTCGCTGATGACCTTGCTTACCGCTCCGGACCAATGCTTAACCCGGAAACGCTCGAAGAACTCTTCGGTGAAAGTTACGTGAGGATAGCCGACGCCGCACACGCGGGAGGCGCAAAAATACTGTTTCACTCATGCGGGAACGTGCTGGATCTTCTGCAGATGATAGCGGACTGGGGATATGACGGAGTCCACGCACTCGAGCCCACAGCAGGTGTTACCATTGCGGAGGCGAGAAAACGGATAGGGAGCAGGCTCTGTCTCTGCGGAAACATCGATATAACGAGGACCCTCGTTGACGCGAGCAAAGAGGAAGTCTTTAAAGAGGTGGAAAAGTGCGTCCGGGAGGCGGAGGGTGGAGGCTTCATTCTCGCGCCGACAAACACCAGCAATGCCGTAGACGCGAAACATTTAAGATGGATGGTGGAGGCAGCTCTTTCTATTTCTTAAATAATTCTTTGGGTGCCCGGGGCAAATCATCGGGAGTAAGTGAATTTCCGCATTCAACCACTTCCCAGCCACCATCCTTTTCTCTTACGAGAAACACGTCAAAAGCGACGGCTTCTTCCCTGGGAACGCCAACCTGAAAAAGGGAAACCCGAGCCCAGCGTCCCGTGATGCAAACTTCACGAGCCTCGAAATTGGATCCCGCGTTAGACCGACCCGCATGATCTATCGCCGCGGCTACAGGGCTGTCTGCCTGTTTGCTGTCCTTTAGCAGACCGGAAGCCTTCTTCCTGGACTCTGTTTTCACGCCCGCCGCAAAATTACTTCCCGATAAACCCGCCCCGGCATTCGGGCGCCTGGCGCATGAACTGGACGAAAGGACTGCAAGAGCCATGATTGAAGCAACGAGGAGGAGAACCGATGCCTTCACCTTCAAAAGCGAGCCTCCTTTTCCAAAGACGTTAACGTATTATACCAGCAGAAACCGGTTCGTTTCCAAAAGGCGCGTTCCTCGAGTGGCGGAAAACAAACCGGGATCGCGACTTACTCTCTCATCGCTTATGGCGTTTGCGCTTCCCTTGAGGATTGCTTTGCCCTGAAGCGCGGGCAAATTCCAGCCATCCGTCTTCTTAGATATTCATCCAGCAAGAGGAGAATGGACCCGCCTTCTCCGGAAACCGAGGCGATAACACTCCATGGAGAACCCCCGGCAAACAGCATTCCGGCAACAAGGGCGATCAGGCTGTCGTAAACATGAGCGAGGCTCATAAGATCTGACCGCTTCGCGAAGCGGTCAGGCTTGAGACTTTTTATACCGGCAAATGGAAGAAAAACCTCGATCAGGTCATAAACCGCCTGTGAGGACGAGCGCAGCTCCTTAATAGCGCGGGCTCTTTTATATCTGGGAGGAAAGTCTTTCATCCAGCGGTAGGGGTCAACAGCGGGAACAAGCGGTCCGTTCAGGACGCGAGGCTTATCCCTTATGAGCCAGAGAAATCTCAAAATAGCGAAAGGATAACTTTCTATAACCCTGTATCGGGGGTACGCGCGAAGGATTTCCCGCGCGAGTGCCTTCCCCGTGTTTCCCGCTTTATACGAGGGAATAAGAGGAATACCCGTTCTTAAGAGAATCCGGTCTACCGCTCTGAAAGGCTTTTCGCGTGAAAGGTCTTCTGTCCCGAAGACGGGGATGTCGAGCAGCACGAGAGCCTTTCGAGCGCCGAGCCCGCCGAGATAGTCTATTGGGCTAACCATCTCTTCAGGATAAGTGAAAAGAATGCCTCCGCCAGGAAGGAGAGCTGAGGCGGCCGCTTCTGGCTTCTCTGACCAGTCGGGATCGAAACTCACGACCGCATCGAAAGAACGTTGTTTTGCAAGCATAAGAGAATACCTTCTTTGCTTATCTTATCCTTAAAAATGGAACCCCCTTAGCGAAAAAGCTCTCCCAGCCGCGAGATGTCATGAATCAAAAAATGCCCGCTTCCATGTTTATCGCCGGGGAGATTTTTAAAACGCATCGTTTATCATAATCACCCACACATCATGCGCTCCTTGTAAGATATAAAATCAAAAAGCAAAAAACATCATTCTGAGGAAAAACCTGAAAGAGCTCTAATGGAAGATTTTAAGCGTATAATCGATCCTTCTAAGGCCCTCTACAGTACAGTTTCATTACACAAGAACATGATAAACACGATAATCGAAATCTTTTCTGGGAGAAAAGCGGCGCTTTTCGAAATTGCTGGACGGGACAGTTACGCCCAGGCAAAAACCGCTTTGAAAACCTGGAAATGCGATTTCTTCTTTCCCTTCATAGCTGGCTCGGGAAGTGATTCCTGGAGCATTGAGGCAGTGCTTGAAAACTTAAGACGACCGCGCGAGCTCGCGGAAGAAGAATTCTGTATACGATCATTCCGGTTCCGGGTAATATCACCTCCTCGGCGACGAGGATCCAGGGCAGGAAGATTTCTTGCGTACCATATATTTACGGTTTCAGCCCAGTTTGCATACCATGCCACACTTATCTTCGAGCCTGCCGCGTTCCCCTTGCAATCAGGACAAAATCCGGAGCAATCTTCGCCGGTGAGAGTCTGTCTCACGGTGCTCGCAGAAAGATCATTCAGTCCAGGGAAGTGTTCAGGCCATCCGACACACGCTCGAAGAAACGAGCGTTAAACTTTATACGCCTCCGTTTGAAATCTTTTCCGGAGAACGAATAGCAGAGATCGTCGGAGAGATTGGCAAGAGGATGACTATCAGAAGAAATGTGTTCTTGAGACGAACTATTTTTACCGCGCGTAAGGCCTGGGTGCGTGCTGATAAGATTGAGCTCTACTTAAACGAATTCTTTCTTCCACTCGCTATAGGGTATTAAGGGTAATTGATTTTGAAAACGCGCGACCGGATTACGCGAACATATCATATAAAACTGCTGAAAAAGTGCTGAGAGGAGATGTTTGATTTGAAAGCGATACTGGTAATACTGGATGGCATTGCTGACCGCTCACAGGGCATACTGGGGATGAGAACCCCCCTTCAAGCCGCGCAAACACCCAATATAGACCGAATTGCCCAGACGGCTTCCTGTGGAATAATGTACCCGCTTTTCCCAGGGGCATGCGCTGGAAGCGATCTAGCCCACTGGCATATCCTCGGATATGGGGAGTTTCCCTATCCGGGCAGAAGCGCTATTGAAGCGCTCGGTGCGGAACTCAGAGTTCATGAGGGCGATGTGGTTATTCGGTTGAATTTAGCCACCACCATGATTGACCGCAATGAGCGCTATGTTCAGATATCGCCAGCCTATCTGGCTGAGGAAGAAGCTTTAAGAATCGCCGAATCCCTCGAAGAATACAAACCCGAAAAATTAAGGGCTGAAATAAAGCATATAGGTGGCCCATTTTTTTTAATGCTACTTCCAAAAGAGGCGTCAACGTATGTGACCGATTCAGACCCTCTTTACTTCAGATTTCCAGTAAAAGAGGTCACGCCTCTTGAGAAAAGCGGAAAAGAGGCGGGAGTGACAGCTTTTGAGGTCAACAGATTCATTAGGTGGTCTGCTGCGATTCTTGAAGACCATCCGGTTAACCGCACGAGGCTGGAAAAAGGGATGACCCCTGTTAATTACGTTTTGGCGAAATGGGCTTCGAGAATAACGTTTTTCCCGTCATTCAAAGAGATGTGGGGATTTGACGCGCTCATTGCCGCAAGGGGCATCTTTTATGCTGGTCTTACTCGCTGCCTGGGCATGCTTTTCGAAAATGCTGACAATTTCCCTGAGGCCGCTCATCTGAAAAGCGATAGCGCTTCCCCCGGCGAGGACCTATCTTTGAAGATAGAGCACGCTTTAAGATTCCTTGATGCGGGCGGTGATTTCGCTGTGGTTCACACGAAAGCTCCGGACGAGGCTTCTCACGGCGGACGGCCGAAAATGAAGGTGCGCATATGCGAGGAAATAGATAAGGCTTTCCTTTTGCTTTCGGAGCAACTATCAAAAAGAGAGGACATCCTTCTGGCAGTCACCTCCAACCACACGACCCCGTCCGGCGGCTCGGAATGGACCGTGCACTCCGGTGAACCCGTGCCCCTGATGATCGCGGGCTCGACAGCCAGAACGGATGATGTCTTGAGTTTTAATGAAATATCGTGTGCCCGCGGCTGTCTCGGACAGATATACGGTAAAGATTTTATGCCACTCATCCTCAATTTTACGGACAGGGCAAGGCTCTTAAACTCGAGAACATCGCCTCAAGTGCGTCCTTACAGGGAAAACATCTAAGACGCGCCCCGCTAACGCTCGCCGCGTGAATGAAAAAACTGGCTTTTCCACCGCCAAAACTAAAGTGGTCAAAAATATAACTGAGCGGTTGATTTTTTGTACTGAATGGTTAAAATATGGATTTAGTCGGTTGGGAAATCGATGCGGCATTATCCTTCGGATGTTCTGGATGGTTGAGAAAACCTCCCGTAAGGGAGGTTTTTCTTTTCTGGCATAAAAGGTTTCTCTCACTTTTTTATTCCGTATCACCGTGAAAAAGATTAACTCTCATCAAGAATACTGACCATCCAGAATTGAACTCAAGCGCGTGCCTCGCGATTCAGGTATTCGAATGCACTATTTTCGCCGTTAGGCTATCATTGGCAATAGAGAAGAGAAAATTTTCATGGGAACGGACAGAGCATGAAAAACAAAATCGCCCTTATAGCGGACACCGTCGCCCTCGGGCTCATGGAAGCAAAGCCAGAGCCCGCCTGGAAGGTGAGACTTTCGGCGCTACGGAACAAAGAGCTTATCGCGCCTGATTATGGGGCTATGTACGTTGTGTCATATTTGAATTCGAGAGGATTTGAAATTGAGGTCATAAATGCCCTTTTAGACGTAAACGACCAGTCAGAACTGTTCAGAGAAAGCAAAATAGACCCGGAGGATTACAGTGACGCATTGATATCAAAACCCGAAGCGCTTCAAAACTCGCGGTCGTACCTGTTTGACAGACTCAACGAGCTCGATCCTGACGTGATTCTTTTCCCGCTTTCAGTCTATAACCTTGCCCGGTACACCCGTAAATTGCTTGTAGAAATAAGAAAATCTTTTCCAGGTAAGACCATAATCGCGGGAGGTATATACGCAAGTTTTCATCCTGTAGAAATCCTACAAGACGGCGGCGCCGATATTGTCGTAAGAGGGGAAGGGGAAATTACAAGTGAGGAGATTCTTCGCGCCCTTGATGACGGAAAAGATATCGATAATATAGCCGGGATAAGTTTCATCAAAAAAGGTCAGATAGTTCATAATCCAGGCCGCGAACCATTGAACAACCTCGACATTCTGCCACACCTTTATGAATCTTCAGATAACTTCAAAATACGTAAAAGATATGAGCTGCTAACCGAACTAAACCCGGATGATGATTACATCCCTGGATGTGGATTTCTTACCTCGCGAGGATGCCCCGAATCATGCACTTTCTGTCTAGATCCAGCGATAAACAAAGGTAAAACCCGCTTTCACTCGCCGCAATATGTGAAAAATGTGCTTGAATTCTGCTCGAAACACTATAGTGACCGAACAGACACATTCTTTTTCGGGGACGCAACCTTCACCATGAACAGGAAAAGGTTATACCGAATTCTTGAATTGATCAGAGATTTCCCGTTCAAATACCAGATACAGACTCGAGCAGACTATCTCGACGAAACCACGATAAGAAATCTTGCCGAATGTCGTTTCACCACAGTGGCAATCGGCGCCGAATCTTTGAACGAAAAAATCTTAAATGAGGTCGTGAATAAACGCCTCAACCCGCAGACCGTAATTGACGTTTCCCTTGCCGTCAGAAAAGCCGGGATGCAGCCGGTTCTCACCTTCATCGTTGGTCTGCCCGGCGAATCAAAAGAAAGCGTGCTCAGAACCGTTGAAATTCTGCTTGAAAAAAACCTGACCACGGCTACGTTCTTTCCGCTTGTGGTTTTCAGGGGGACAGCGCTTTTTGAAGAATTCTTAAGAAGGTTCTCACCGGAAGAAAGGGAAATTCTGAGGCTCAATCCCGCAAGCGAGGAATTTCTGTTCTTAAACGAATACTTCTCAAGCCGTGATGAACTCACAGATTTTACCGCAGAGGTCAACCGAAAACTTATTGAAGCGCGTGTTCGCATTTAGAGCAATGGATTTACCGGGTTAAAACAACGCCCCTTTTGCTTTAAAATTTTATCGTCAGAGGAGCGCATGACCCATGCTATCTCGTGAGGCTCCGATGGAAAAGCCCGTAGCAAAACTCAAGAAGTGTTACGTTCATTCAGAAAAAATAGCCATTGCCGGCTGCTCCAGATGCGGTAAGCCCATGTGTTCGATCTGTGTAAAAGAAAGCCCTTCACCCGGCATGTGTCCCGCCTGCTCCCGCGCTGATTTCGCTTCCCCGGAAAACCTTTACCCCGAGGTTACTAGCCAGAGCGAAATTTTCGAAATAACAGTGGGTGCAGATGATGAACCAGAAGCTCGGAAGAACGCGGCTTATAGCGCATTTGAGCAAGGTGGCTGCGGATCGCTGAACGAAAAATCAGAAATAGCAGTGGCACATGAGGGAGTCGCTCCCGTCGCGGAAGGAAAACCCATACCCGCGAGCTTTTCTGAAACGCAGATTGAAGAAAAAGAACAAAAAATTCAATACAAGGAAAGTCAAACCTCCGCACTGCCCGTTCCGGGTTTCCAGGTTGATATTCCCCGACAACTGCTCATGGGATTTGGAGCCGGGCTCGCAGGGGGAATCTTAACTTATGCCCTGTGGCTATTTCTGGCATCTGTAAGAAACAACTGGTCGCAGCTCGCTGTTCTTACCGCAGGGATAATGATACCCTGGTTTCTGTTCAAGGGAACCACGGCAAAAAAGCATCTCGGTATTCCCGTGTACCGCAAATCGCCACCCGCCATCTGGATGGCGATCATTTCAATTCTTATAATGCTTGCCTTGTTCCCCGTTGCTGAATACTTAGCCTATAAGACAGCGTACGTACACTCCCGTGAAGGAAGCGCTTTGCGCGGCTTTATTTCGCAAAAATTCAGGGTAAGCGACATCGCGATAATGGTTGCGGGTTTTTTCCTCTCCTTCGGGGTTCCATTCTTCCTGAAACTGGGAGAGCGTCCGGTCCCGGAATGAAAAAGGCCGAAACGGGCAGGGTTTACAGGATCTTGGCGACTTCACGCAGTCACAACCGAGTATTTCTTCCTGTAATAAAGACGCAATAAAGCCGACCCAAACGGGCTGTACATCTTTCCCTCTATCCGCGCGTTGCCAAGGCTTCGCATCAGCTCATCAGGCGTATCAAAATCATCAAGCAGAACTCTCACAGCGCCAATTTTAGTTGGTTCGTGAGCATCGCTTCCAGCGGCAAGAGTGTAAGGATGCTTCTGTACAAATCTTCGCGCAAGTAAATTAGCTGCGGGAAACCTTGGCTTCCCGTTAAAGACCTCGATAATATCCACAAGATTTGAGAGTTCCACAAGTTCCGAGGCTTTCAATCTCTTGATCTTTAGAATATCAAATGGGTGTGGAACATAAACAAGACCGCCTTGAGAGCGGATAATCCTCATCGTTTCATCAGGCGGCAAGCGCCCGGGGACATACGCCTCAAGAAAAAGACCGCAGATTTCACCCCTGGTAGTTCTTATTTCCTGACCGGGTATTATCTTAGGAGCCCAGAGTCCGGCAGACCTTCTATCTTCGGAAAGTCTCTTGAACTCAACGGCTCCCTCGAATCTGTCGTGGTCCATTATCGCCACGACATCAACGCCACTTCTCTTGCACCACTCAACGAGCAGCGGGAAAGTGATTACTGAATCTCTGGAATAGTAAGAATGAACATGGAAATCCGCGGTGACTTTCAAGAATTTAGCTCCTTTTCATGGCTGAAAACATTTCCACGAGGACGCCTTTTCAAACAGAAGCGATATCGGCTCCGCAGTGGTTGAGTATTGATCTCCATATATACAAACCATCAGAAGACCCGAGGATGCTTTCAGAAGCCCTCTCCGGGTGGGGCATCATGCCAAGAATATTGCCCTCCCTGCTACAAATGCCCGCTATGTTTTCCCTGGAACCGTTAGGGTTGTACTCCGGAAAAATCCCCCCCTCAGGCGAACAATATCTGAAAACTATCTGCCCACGATCCTTCATCTCAAAGAGAACATCGTCGGGCACCTGGTAATTTCCCTCATTGTGCGCTATTGGAATCCGCAAGACCTGGCGATGGTAAGCAGCATTTGTCCATGGGGTGTTTGTAGTCTCGACCCTAATATTGACGAATTTGCAGATAAACTTGAGCCCGGAGTTTCTCATCATCGCGCCAGGTAAAAGACCGGCTTCGAGAAGAATCTGGAAACCATTGCAGATGCCGATGACATATCCTCCTTTGTCGGCGAAATCAGCCACAGCCTTCATGACAGGGGAAAAATGTGCTATCGCCCCGGAGCGTAAATAATCCCCGTAAGAAAAGCCCCCGGGGAGGATAATGCAGTCGTAGCCCCGGAGCGAAGTTTCCTCGTGCCATACGTAATCCACCCTCTGACCGAGAACGCTATCAAGCACGTAATAGCAGTCCTGCTCACAATTAGATCCGGGGAAAACGACAACACCGAACCTCATCTATTCCTCGACCTCCACACGATAATCCTCGATTATTGGATTGGCAAGGAGTCTTTCCGACATCTCCCTGACCCTTTCAGCTATCCTGCGAGCGTCATAGCCGGAGATTTTCAGTTCTATATACTTGCCCACCCTTAAATCCTCGACTTCTTCATAGCCAAGTGACTTCAAAGCTCGCATAATAGTCAGGCCTTGCGGATCCGCTATTCCCTCTTTGAGAGTGACATAAACCTTTGCGGAAGCCAAATCACTTACCTCCCTTTAAACTCTTAAATATCTAAAAAAGACACAATATACAGGAAAAAGAGTCATAGAGACTCAAGTCGCCTGAAGATTTCATCCGTCCTTGACACAAACGCCTCGATATCGAAACAACCGTTTATCTCATCCATTCCCAGCAGGCGCATAACATCGGAATCCGAAAGCAGGCTCTCTTTGAAAGAAACACCACCCTGAAAAGATTTCATGGCGTTTCTCTGCACAATCGCGTACGCTTCCTGCCTGGTAAGCCCCTTTTCGATCAGCGAAAGCATTACCTTTTCGGAGAATATAAGACCACCCGAGATGTCAATGTTTGCCCTCATTCTATCAGGGAAAATGGCAAGATCCTCAATTATACCGATGAACTTATTTATCATGTAATCGAGCAGAATACTGCTGTCAGGCAGAATCACCCTCTCCACCGATGAATGACTTATATCTCTTTCATGCCAGAGCGCTATGTTTTCAAGCGCCATGAGCGCGTTGCCTCTTACCACCCGCGCAAGCCCGCAGATTCTCTCGCAGAGTATAGGATTTCGTTTATGAGGCATAGCCGAGGACCCTGTCTGCCCTGACCTAAAAGGCTCCTCCACTTCGCGGATCTCCGTCCTCTGAAGCGCCCTGATCTCGGTCGCGAACTTTTCAAGCGAAGACGCCACTATCGCGAGGGCGCACATGTACTCGGCGTGCCTGTCGCGCTGAACAATCTGCGTTGAGGCATCCTCCCTCGAAAGTCCGAGTTTAGAACAAACGTACTCCTCGACAAATGGATCGAGATTTGCGTAGGTGCCCACAGCTCCTGATAGCTTGCCGCAGGACACTGCTTCCCTGGCTCTCTGCATCCTGATCATATTCCTACGCGCCTCGAAGGCCCATACCGCAAACTTGACACCCAGGGTTATCGGCTCGGCGTGGACGCCATGTGTTCTGCCAATCATGAGTGTTTTTTTATGCTCGATGGCTTTCCTCTTTAGAGACTCAAAAAGACGAGATATATCCTCAAGAAGAAGATCGCAGGATTCTCTCAACTGAACAGCAAGAGCTGTGTCGAGCACATCAGAAGAGGTCATTCCCAGGTGGAGGTATCTTGAATCTTCTCCGATGTTCTCGGCGAGATTTTCGAGAAACGCCACAACGTCATGGTGGGTTTTCCTCTCAATCTCCCGAATCCTTTCGATGTCGAATTTTGCCCGCTCTTTTATCCTCTCATAAGCATCTTCAGGCACAATTCCGAGTTTTACCATCGCCTCACAGGCGAGAAGCTCAACTCTCAACCAGTTAGAAATCTTGTTTTCCTCGCTCCATATCTCCCGCATCCGGGGGAGGCTATATCTCTCTATCATCCGGTCAACCTCTGAAATTCTCTTGAATGTGACCCTTGCGTCCCATTCCAGTTCGGTTTTTTGAGAATTCCATCAGGAGCCACTCTCCAGCGACTGCCTGTATTTATCGAGCCTTTCCGCCACTTCATGATATTTTAGGGCAAGTATTCTCGCCGCAAGTATGGCCGCGTTAGTCGCACCATTAACTGCCACTGCCGCGACCGGTATACCTGATGGCATCTGAACGATCGAGAAAAGCGCGTCAACTCCTCCCAGTAGCCCACCGTCAAGAGGTACCCCTATGACGGGCAGATTTGTCTGGGAAGCCACCACTCCCGGAAGGTGAGCGCTCATTCCGGCAGCCGCTATAATCACCTCAACCCCATCTTCTTCGGCTTTCTTTACCGCCTCCCTGACTTTCGACGGGCTTCTATGAGCCGATGCCACAACAACCTTGCCAGCAATTCCCATTTCTTTCAGCATCTTCTCACACGGTTCAACTTTTGGAAGATCAGAAGGGCTTCCTGTGATCACGAGAACCCTGGGCTGGTCCAACGCAATTACCTCCTGAGATTTTAACCTTCAAGCGCCTGCAGCGCTCTGTAACCGATGTCCTTTCGGTAGTGCATGCCCTCAAAATCTATCATACTTAAAGCCTCGTAAGCGACTCCACGCGCTTCCTCAAAGTCAGAACCAAGCCCGACAATATTGAGCACTCTCCCACCAGCGGTGAAAATCTTGCCATCTTCCTTCTTCGTGCCAGCATGGAATATCAATACGTTTGAGTCCTCAGAAGCAGCCTTTAAGCCCTTTATGGGAAACCCAATCTCGTATTTTCCAGGATAACCACCGGATGCAATAACGACACAAACACAGAACAGCGGCGACCAGCGCATGCGGTGTTCATTTAACTTCCCCTCCACCGCCATAACAAGAGCCTGGAGTAGATCGCTTTCAAGTCTTGGAAGAACCGCCTGCGCCTCAGGGTCTCCAAAGCGCACGTTGAACTCAAGCACTTTCGGCCCATCGGCCGTGAGAATCAAACCCCCGTAAAGAACCCCCGTATATGGGGTTCCGCGCCTCTCCATCGCTTTTATGGCAGCCTCCATAATGCGAAGCTGAATGTCCTTCTCGATCTCCTCGCTCACAGAGGGCACCGGCGAATAAGCTCCCATCCCGCCGGTATTGGGTCCCTCATCGCCATCGTAAGCCCTTTTGTGGTCCTGGGAAGGAACCATGTGCAAAGCTGTTTTACCGTCAGATAGAGTGAGGATTGAGACTTCTTCTCCTTCGAGAAATTCCTCGATCAAAACCCTTTCGCCGGAAGAGCCGAACACTTTCTCAACCATGCACTTTTCAAGCGCTTCCAGGGCCTCATCCTTCGTTACTGCTACAGTCACACCCTTTCCAGCCGCGAGACCGTCCGCTTTCAGGACAACAGGAGGCTCGAGAGATTCGATATACGCTCTGGCTTCATCGTATGATTCGAACATCCTCGCTTTTCCTGTGGGTATATTGTTTTCAATCATCAGTTGCTTAGCGAAACTCTTACTTCCTTCCATTCGCGCGGCCTTTTTGTCAGGTCCAAAAACATCTATTCCCTTTTTCCTGAATGTGTCGGTGATTCCTTCCACAAGAGGAGCCTCGGGGCCCACAACCACAAGGTCAATTCTGCGGGATCGGGCGATTTCAGCTAGCGAAGAAAAGTCATTTATGTCAGCGCTCAAGCACTCATAATCTTCTTCCATGCCACCGTTTCCCGGAACGCAAATCACGTCAGAAACCAGGCGACTTTGAGAGATTTTCCAGGCAAGGGCATGCTCCCTTCCGCCACTTCCAATAACCATCACCCTCATCGCTATCCCCCCAGGAAAACGAATATATAATTTCTATAACAAGGCACGAGTTATATGAACAGAATCTTTAAAACAGGCCTGCGCGAAATTTGCAGAAATCTCAATGAAAACCAGATTCCTTCATTAAGATAGCTCTTTAAAAAAACAGACGTTAAACTAATACCCCCCGGAAAACGGATCATAGTCCTCAAAGTGCAAATATGGACCGTTTTCGATTTGGGCTGGCTTGATTTCTTCGCTTACCCAGACTGTCTGGGTTCTCTTCGGTCCTACAGATATAATTTCTACCGGCACGCCCGATATCTGCTCGATGAGATCGATATATTTAAGGGCTTCCTTCGGCAGATTCTCTTTTTTCGTTACTTCGGTGATATCAGAACGCCAGCCAGGTATCTCCACGTACTCGGGCACGCACTTGTGAAAAATTGACTGATGAGCAGGGAATTCATAATAAATTTTCCCCTGGAAATTATAACCAACGCATATCTTTATGGTTTCAAACTCAGAGAGGACATCCAGCTTCGTCAGAGCAAGGCTTGTGAGTCCATTGATACGAGCCGCGTATCTCAAAAGAACACCATCAAGCCACCCACAGCGCCTCTTTCTACCCGTTGTTGTCCCGAACTCCACGCCCTTCTTACCCATCAGTTCCCCAATTTCGTTTTCCTGCTCGGTTGGAAACGGGCCGTAGCCGACACGCGTCACGTAAGCCTTCGCGACCCCAACAATCTTTTTAATGTGCTTTGGGCTCACACCCGTTCCGGTAAACACTCCACCTATAGTGGGCGAGGATGATGTAACGAAAGGGTATGTTCCGTGGTCCAGGTCAAGAAGAGTTCCCTGTGCGCCCTCGAAAAGCACTTCCTTACCTTCCTCGAGAGCGTTATTTAACATTAAAGTTGTGTCCGCTATATGTGGCTCAAGGCGGTCGGCATAACCCAAATACTCCTCAACTATCTGATCAACATCGAACCCGGGCTGACCGAACGCCTTCGCAAGTATCGCGTTCTTCCTTTTCAGAGCCGTCTCCACCTTGGTCCTGAAGATTTTCTCGTCGAGAAGGTCCTGAACCCTGAGTCCGAGCCTGTCAGCCTTATCCGCGTATGCCGGACCAATGCCTCTGTGAGTTGTCCCGAGTTTCGCCTTTCCCAGACTTAATTCTCCGAGGCGATCAAACGCTAGATGATAGGGCATTACAAGATGAGCATTCAGGCTAATTTTTAGGTTCTCCGTGGATATACCCCTCGAGTTAAGATTGTCCATTTCCTCGAGTAGGACTTTCGGGTTTACCACGACGCCATTGCCTATAACTGAAATAATGTGGGGATATAGTATACCGGATGGTATGAGGTGCAATTTAAACTCGTCAGCCCCGCAAACCACCGTATGACCAGCGTTGTTACCACCCGCGTAGCGGACCACATAGTCCATCCGATCCGCGAGAAGGTCTGTGATTTTTCCCTTTCCCTCGTCCCCCCACTGGGCGCCCAGTATCACCGTTCCTGCCAAAGACAACACCCCTCGTGTTGTTTTTCGTCTTCTTTACCCAGCACGGAAAACTCTCGCTCTGAACGTGCGGGTAAAATCCGGTAATAAGTATCTATTCCCGAAAAAATATATCACGGAAAAGGAAAACCCTCCTCGACGCAAAACAAACAAACTGAACTGAACGCGCTCCAGCAGTCGAAAGAATCATAAAGTTGAGTCCCTTGCTTTTCGTTCGCGCCTGAGAATCGACCTTGCCGCGAGTACTCCGGAAGCGGAAGCCTGAACAAGCCCTCTGGTAATCCCTACCCCGTCACCTGCGCCGTAAAGATTCTTTACATCGCTTTCGAGGGATGATGACACCCTCAGCCGTGAGCTGTAAAACTTCACCTCGACACCGTAAAGAAGATTACTCTTTGAGAAAACACCTGGCACAATTCCATCAAGCGCGAAAAGCATCTCAAGGATGTCCGAAAGATACCTGAACGGCAGCACGAGGCTTAAATCGCCTGGTGTCGCGTCCTTGAGCGTCGGCTTCACCGTACTCCTCACGATTCTCTTCTCATCGGAACGCCTTCCGGAAAGCAAATCTCCAAGTCTCTGAACAATGATCCCGTTTCCTAAAAGATTAGCAAGACTCGCTATGTATTTACCGTACGCAATTGGCTCATGGAAAGGCTCTGTGAATCGCTTATCCACAAGAAGAGCGAAGTTCGTGTTTTCGCTCTTACGCTCGGCGTAAGAATGACCGTTCACGGTGAGCACTTCATCGTAGTATTCCTTTATTACCTCCCCGTATGGATTCATGCAAAATACCCTTACTCTGTCATCCGTGGTTTTTGAGTAGTATATAAGTTTCGGTTCGTAAAGCTCGTTAGTAAGAGGCTCCATAACCACAGCGGGAACTTCCACCCTCAAGCCAATGTCAACCATATTGTTGTTTAAAAATAGACCCACATCTCCAGCAATAAGATTTATCCAATCTGCCCCGCTCCGCCCCGGGGCAAGAACAAGGTAACTGCAACCGATAAAGCTTCCGTCCGAAATAACAACGCCGCAGACCGAGTGATTCCTTGTTCTTATTCCGACTACCTCAGTCTCCATTCGAATCTCGACTCTGTCTTTGAGCTCCTCATACATGTTCTGGAGAACACGAAAGCAGATCTCGGTTCCCATATGCCTGACCTTTGAAGGGATAAGGGTGAGCCCTGCCCTCACCGCCTGTCGGGATATTTCCGCTATCCGGTCCTCATCAGTGCCGAAAACACGGTCAGGTGCGCCAAACTCACGGTACGTCCGGTCAACTTTATCGATCAGACGTTGAACAGCGCTTTCAGGAACAATCTCTTTAAGCCATCCACCAATTTCAGGGGAAAGCGTGAGCTTGCCGTCCGAGTAGGCTCCAGCCCCACCCCAACCGCTTAACATATTGCATGGTTTGCATTTCCGGCATTCCTCTCCCCTGGCAGGGCATTTTCTCTGGGTTAAACCTTTCCCCCTATCCAGCATGAGAACTTTCAAGTCGCTCAATCTGGCTAGTTCGAGGACGCAAAAAATGCCGGCAGGACCGGCTCCCACTATTATGACATCGTATTTTTTTCTCATGACGCCTCCTGCGCCATATTATAGTTAATGGAAATATAAAAAGGAGTAAACTGTTTGGCTTATTTTGAATTCCTTAAGCATCATCAACAGCGCGTGAGCAATAGGTCAACTTTTGCGTATTGCGATGCTCATTGGTTTAGCCCTGGATATGGCGAACCGCCTCTTCAATTGGTCTATCTCTTCCCGGACTCTCGACTCCGCGTTCTCAAGTTCGAAGCGAAGTCGCTCAATTTCCTTTTTCAATGAGGCTATCTCTTCCTCCATTTCGAGCACTTTTTTAACTCCCTCAAGATTCAACCCTTCGCGCTGGGTGAGTTCCTGAATCCTTTTCAACCTTTTGATATCCTCGTCCGAATACCGTCTCCTGTTTTTCGGAGTCCTTGATGGACGAAGAAGTCCTTTTCGCTCGTACATACGAAGTGTCTGCGGATGCATTTCGGCAAGTTTTGCCGCAATGCTTATGATATAAACCCCATCACAGGGTTCCTTTTTCACTGAAACTCACCTCCTCCCGCGCTTCGTTTCACTTAAGATGCGCGCGGATGTCCTTTGTTTCAAGCCTTCCGAGCTGTTCAATAAGTTCTTTTTCTTTCTCGCTCAGCCTAGCAGGAACAATAACTTTCACGGTGACAAGCATATCTCCGCGATCCTTCCCCCCTTTGCTCTTCAAAAGAGGCGCTCCCTTTCCTTTCAACCTGAAAACTCTGCCGCTCTGAGTTCCAGCGGGAATCTTTAGTTTTACCTTTCCGTCAACAGTCGGGATCATTACCTCCGTGCCAAGAGCCGCTTCCGCAAACGTTACCGGGAGTTCGAGAGTTATATTCCCATTTTTCCTCCCGAAATAGGGGTGCTTGGTAACGCGGGTCACCACGTAAAGGTCACCCGGCGGTCCACCGCCTGGACCTGGCTCCCCCTTGCCTTTAAAACGGATTCTGGATCCGTCACTGACCCCGGGGGGAATCCTGACCTTAATGTTCTTAGGAACTACTTTCGAACCCCGCCCCCCGCACGCAGAACACGGATCCCTTATTATCACCCCTCTGCCACCGCATTCAGGACAGGGCCTCGAGAGAGCAAAAAGCCCCTGGTTCTGGGAAACATAACCCCTTCCGCCACATCTGGAACAGCTCTCCGGGAATGTTCCCGGAGCGGCGCCTGTTCCCCTGCAAATCGGGCAGGCTTCTGTCCTTTTAACAGTGATCGGAACATATGCGCCTTTAAGAGAATCCTCGAAGGGAAGCGTGACATTAACTTCGACGTCCGCACCCCGCTGCGCCCTTCTGCCAGACCTTCCAGTAAAACGGGTTCCGCCGGTAAGAAGGTCGAAAAGATCTCCCAGATCTCCCGAAAAAGTGAAGCCTTGCCCTGAAGAGAAATCCCCGAAACCAAATCCTGTGAAATCCTCGGGTCTAAATCCTCCCGTACCGGTAAACAGTCTACCTGAATCGTAAAGAGACCTTTTCTCGTCGTTACTTAATACTTCGTATGCCTCGGATATCTCTTTGAACTTGTCCTCTGCTTCTTTGTTGTTAGGGTTTTTGTCAGGATGATATTTCTGGGCAAGCTTCCTGTAAGCTTTTTTTATTTCATCTTTTGTTGCGTTTCTCGGAACACCGAGAATCCGGTAGTAATCTTTCCCGTTCAATTTTCCTCACGCCCCGAAGGATAATTCAATGAAAAAAGACTCTTGAAAAGGGCATCTCGCCTCTGCTTTCGATCCTGCCACTTGCTTGAAAAGTCCGGTTCAGTCCGCGTCTGGCGAATCGTCATCCTTCTTCACTGCGCAAGAAACCTTAACCATTGCGGGTCTTAAAAGGACTCCTCGGAAGCGGTACCCCTTATTTACAACTTCTGTTATCGTCCCCTCAGGACAATCATCTCTCTCAACGACCATCATCGCTTCATGGTGATGAGGATCAAAAATCTGCCCTTCCGGAGAAATCTCTTCCAGGCCCTCTTTTTTCAGGGTTTCAATTAGTTTCTTATACACCATCTCCACTCCTTGCCTGAACGCATCAGACCCCTGGTCAGGGTTTGAATTGTTTAGCGCTCGCTCAAGATCGTCCAGAACAGGCAAAAGCTTCTTCACAATGTCAGCAGCGGCTGTCTCGAGAATCCGGGTCTGTTCCCTGACCATCCTCTTCCTGAAGTTCTCGAAATCCGCTTTCAGCCTGACCAGGCGATCAAGTAGCTCTTTGTTCTCAGAGTCAAGTTCTTCAATCCTCGACCTCAACACGGAAATTTCATCAACGCCAGCTGAAGATATAGAGCCTCCCTCCTCAACATGAGAAGAACCGGATTCACGAATATCTTCATTTCCGGGAAAGCCCGTGTGCGATTCTGACCCGGAGGACGGAGTGTCCTTTCCCTCTTTATTAGCGCCTTCTCCTTTCTGGCTTTCGCCCACCTCTGGTTCGATTTCCTTATTTTTTCTGGCTTTCTTATCTTTTTCCTCGCCACCCATTTCTTTCACCTCTCAATACGGTCAATCCTGAGGTGGAAAGTTTCCACGAATTTTAATCAAGTAAATATGAAAACGAGAATAATTTTTGCGCCAAGAACTCAAAAGATTCTTCGCCTTTTTGGCTTCGCGGCGGGCTATAACCCCCGCCGCGAAGCCAGTCAGACGCTCTGGTTTTTCTCTAGAGAGTCATTACTTTTTTTTCTCCACTTCGATTTGAACTGTCTTCGGCTTCCTCGGCTCCACTTTCGGCACGTTCACCTTTAGCACTCCGTTTTCGTAGGATGCCTTAATCTTGTCAACGTCAACTTCAGAGGGTAGTCTCATTGACCTCTGAAACTTCCCGTACGCGCGCTCAACCCTCAAATAGTTTTCCTCTTTAATCTCCTTTTCGAGTTTGCGCTCGCCCTTTATCGTGAGCACATCCTCGTCAACGGAAACCTCAACGTCTTTGGGATCAACACCCGGGAGCTCCGCTTCCACAACCAGGGAATCGCTGGTCTCATATACATCTACCGCTGGAGCCCACGTCGCAGTCTCCCCTGTGAGGCTCCCGAACTCGGGCGAACGCAGCCACCCTCTTCTGAAAAGCCTGTTCAGGTCCTCCTGGAGCCCGAGGAAAGCGTCGAACGGATCCCATCTCACGATAGCCATTTCACATCCCCCCTTTCATTTTTCTCTGAGTCACACATATTTGATATTCGTTACTGCTTGCTCGTAACTCGTAATATTTACCGCTCAACTACCAGCATGCACAGGCTTGAGTTAGAGCCTTGCCTGTTTTGAGAAAATCGCTCAGCTCTTATCCTCGTCCATAACCTCGTAGTCAGCGTCTAAGACTTCTTCTCCCCCGGAAAATTCACTGGAGCTTCCGCCACTGGCAGAAGAGCCTCCGGTAGCGCCCGCAGCACTTGCCTGGGCATAAACCTGCTCGGCAAGCTTGTGGGAAGCCTGCACGAGATTCTCCATCGCCGTGCGGATTCGACCGATATCGCTTCCTTTAAGAGCATCCTTAACCTCAGACACAGCAGCTTCAATCTTTGCTCTTTCCGCTGGATCAACTTTGTCACCAAGCTCGCGAAGCGACTTCTCCGTAGTGTAAACAAGCTCATCCGCGCGGTTTCTCGTTTCAGCCTCTTCCCTCCGTCTGCGGTCTTCTTCCGCGTGCTCCTCAGCGTCTTTCACCATGCGCTGGATCTCCTCCTCGGTAAGGCCGCTCGACGCGGTAATGGTAATTTTTTGTTCATTGCCCGTCGCTTTGTCGCGCGCGGAGACATGAACTATTCCGTTTGCGTCTATGTCGAACGTTACCTCTATCTGCGGAACACCCCTTGGCGCGGGCGGTATTCCCACGAGATGGAACCTGCCGAGTGTCTTGTTATCTGCGGCCATCTCGCGTTCACCCTGAAGAACATGGATTTCGACGCTGGTTTGCCCATCTGCCGCAGTCGTGAATATCTCGCTTTTTCTTGTAGGAATGGTCGTATTCCTCTCTATCAGTTTCGTGAAAACGCCACCCAGAGTTTCGATACCAAGAGATAGCGGAGTAACGTCGAGCAGTAGTACATCCTTGACCTCTCCCTTAAGAACTCCCGCCTGGATAGCGGCACCTACAGCCACCACCTCATCGGGATTCACGCCCATATGCGGCTCTTTACCACCGGTAAGTTTCCTCACCAGTTCCTGAATCGCGGGCATTCGGGTAGCACCACCAACCAGTATCACGTGATCGATGTCCTTTGGCTCGAGCTTGGCGTCACTCATCGCTTGTTTGAAAGGTCCTACGCACTTGTCCACAAGGTCGGCTGTCATCTTATTGAATTCCGCCCTGGTGAGAGTCATGTCGAGATGTAGCGGACCCTCTTGCGTTGCTGTTATAAACGGTAGATTTATATTTGTTGACGTGACAGTAGACAATTCAATCTTTGCTTTTTCCGCTGCCTCCTTAAGCCTCTGAAGAGCCATTCTGTCGTTCCTCAAGTCAATTCCAGTCTTCTGCTTGAAATCATCCGCCATCCAGTCAATTATTCTTTGATCCCAGTCGTCGCCACCAAGATGAGTATTGCCGCTTGTCGCTTTAACCTCGAATACACCTCCGCCAATCTCCAGTATGCTTACGTCAAAAGTGCCGCCCCCAAGATCGAAAACAAGTATCGTCTGGTCTTCCTCTTTATCGAGTCCGTACGCCAAAGCGGCAGCGGTCGGTTCGTTAATGATCCGGAGGACGTTCAATCCCACGATTTTGCCCGCATCCTTGGTGGCTTGGCGCTGGCTGTCGTTGAAGTAGGCTGGAACGGTGATGACCGCTTCAGTGACTTTCT
>JACVIW010000002.1 GCA_015711695.1 Candidatus Geohydrothermomicrobium daggyaiense | reverse complement strand
TATTACTCAAACCAACAACCGTTTTCGCACCCTCAATCTCACATTTCAACTTCTCGATAGTGGAAAGAGCTACCGCCGCCGCACTTCGGTCAACGCTGACAGGACGAACAAGTGGATCAAAAAAAATTTTCTCGGTATCCAGCCCATGTGAGTTTGCTTCCTCATTTATACGTACGCAGATATCGAGCCTCCCATCGGGACTCGGAGGTATTCCTTTTTCGTCCATCGCAAGAGCAATCACGAAGCATTTTCGTTCAAGGGCAAGGGGAAAAATTCCGTCAATTGAGTGCGGGTCTCCGCTCACAGAATTTATGATTGTTTCTTTCTCGTCGAGATACTCAATGGCGGAGCGGATGACGTCCGGATCAGTGGAGTCAATGGAGAGCGGAGTTTTAACTCGATTTCTCAGTGTTTCGATAGTCCAGAGCATATTATCTTTTTCGCTGCCGCGGCATGACGAAACGTTTACGTCAATATAATCCGAACCGCATTCTTCAAGAAAGACTGCGAGGTCACAGATAAAATTCTTATCCCTGCTCTCGATCGCATTCCGTATGCTTGCGGTGTTACTGTTAATACGGTCTGCTATTATAAGCATATCGACAGTCTCCGCCCATTGATCTTTCTGGTGCTACTTGGGTCGAACAAGTGATCAGCTGTCAAGCTCGTTCTTTTGCAGATTATACACGGAAGTTTATCAGGAAAAGGACTACCTCTTATTTAATGACATTCAGTAGCCGTGCACAGGGAAAACGCATCGCTTGCTGGAAGAATCACTTGAGCGTAACCGGCACAAGCAAGATAATGATACAAAATGGGGTGGGGGAGGGTGTTTTATTTTTTCAAGATCCAGGTAAGATTTAATCAAGACTTCACACGCTCAGTAGATTAGAATTTAAAATATTCAAAAGAACTTGCGGTACGTATTATTAGGAGGCAAGATGTCTTTCTTCAAAAAATTTAGAATCATTCTCGATCCCAAACTCAACATGGCTAATTTCTGGGACAAACTTGCCGCTGTTCACGGAAACAGGCACATTGTTCTACTTGATGAACCCCTTAATTATTCAAGAGTACAGGGCGATGCGTTTGGCTGCGAAGATATTTTAAAGTTCGTGAACCTGATTGGGAACGTGCTTAAGAAAAATAAAATAAGCAGGGGAGACCGCGTGGTCATTGCCACCGGAAACAGAATTGAACTTCTTTTGATTGCATACGCGTGCTTCAAGGTCGGAGCGATAGCAGTTCCACTGAATTATATGCTTAAAGGAGGAGAGATAAAGTATATCGCCGAAAACTGCGGGGCAAGGTTTATTGTCACAGACCGTGACGTGTTCGACACCAACATAAAAACGCAGGAGGCGATTTCCGGGGTCGAGAAGTGGATAATGGTGGGCAACAAAGAAGAAAATCTGCCCGGTTTTATTTCCCTTGACGAAGAGATGGATGCCGTTTCTGACTCTCTTGATCCCGTGAGGCTTCACAAAGATGAGACGGTTGCCATATTCTACACTTCTGGCACTACGGGATATCCTAAAGGCGCTATGATGACAAGCCACAATTTACTTACCACCCAGCGGATAACCGCGGCGGTGCTGCCCCTTTCAGGCAATGACCTCGGTTTATCCGCTTTACCGTCCGCACACCTGATGGGATTCGCAGTGGCGTTAATATGTTTCATTATTGGCGCTCGCGGATACTTCATGAAATATTTTCACCCCATAAAAATACTTGAAGCTATCCAGGAAAGAAAAGCTACGGTGTTTGTTGGGGTGCCCGCAATGTACGCAATGCTCCTTCACGCAAATCCCAATGACTCTTATGACCTGTCAAGTATTAAACTCTGGGCAAGCGGGGCTGACGCGATGCCCGTTGAGCATATTCGCAAATTTCTAGGTTACGGTGGCATATTCTTTGAGGCGTACGGTCAGGTTGAAACAAGCCCAATAACCTCGATAAAGATAAGCACTAAAAAAATTACCTTCAAGCACGGCTGTGTGGGTTTTGCTGTTCCCCCCGTAAGGGTGCAGGTATGGGATGAGGAGGGGAGAAAGCTGCCTCGTGGCGAGCCGGGTGAACTTGTGGTTAGGGGCCCGAACGTCACGAAAGGATACTGGAACGACTCAGCCAAAAACGAAGAAGCTTTTAGGGGAGGCTGGTTTCATACGGGCGATATGGCATACCGGGGAAAGTACGGGCTCCTATATTTTGTTGACAGAAAAAAAGATGTGGTAAAGGCGGGCGGTTATTCAGTATTTTCAAAAGAAGTAGAAGAGGAAATCAGGCAGCACCCAAAAGTGGATGACGTGGCTGTGGTGGGAATACCTCATCCGACCAAAGTAGAGATCGTGGCAGCGGTATGCACGCTGAAAAAGGGCGAGAGCATGACTCCAGAGGAATTGATTTCGTGGTGCAGGGAGAATATCGCTGAGTACAAAGCTCCAAAATACGTGGAAATTCGTGAGGAAATGCCTTACGGTATGACTCTGAAGGTCTTGAAACGTGTTCTAAGAGATGAACTTGCCGATAAGGTAGACGTCTCAACTTTGTAAAAGGTTTCCGGATAGAAAAGTGGATAGAAAAGGGAGGATCTTGTGTATAAGAAGAAGGCATATGTTTTGATCAAGGTCGCCGCTGGCAAACTGGACACTGTCATGAGGACGCTATCTAACATGCCACAAGTAGACTCTGTGGAAGGCGTATCAGGTCACTGCGACGTTGTCGCGGTCGTAAGAGGGCCCGATCTTGAAACTCTCCAGAACACGATTCTCTCAACAATCAGGGGCGTTGATGGAATAGAATCAACCGAGACCTGGATAGTAATGGTCCCCCAGCCCGAGTCATGGACCGAGAAAGAGCTTAAGAGATACATATCTCAGTGCGACAAAACCGAGATAGCAATGCTTAAGATACTCGCTGAAAAAGGAAGACCGATGCTGATCCCCGAGCTCATCAATGAACTCTCCAAATCCCTGGACGATGAGACTTACGATATCCATCAGTTGACAATCACACTCGCGAGTATCACCAGAAGAGCAAAGGACGAGTTTAGGAGAGAAGAATTGGTAGTATTCGACAACGATATGGGCTATTTTCTAAACGAGGAATATTCCGACCTTATCAAATCAATCCTTGAAAACCAAAATTCAACATAACAGTTTCCTTTACCTTCCTTTTTTTGCAAAGAACATCAGACTCACCATTCTTGGCGACCAGGTTGACCGTAATCAGCTTATAGTTATCAGTTTCGGCTTTTAGAAGGAGGTGATTGTTTCCAAAAAAAGATTAACTAAAAGTGCAAGTTTACATAATATTTCTTATAGGACAAGTTCTACAAAGGTGAAAAATATTTTCCAAGTCTGAAAATACGAGGATGAAACGAACATGGCTTACAAGGTTATGAGCAACAGGGTTTGAAGATACGTTGTGTTAGGAAATGATGTGGTATTCCGGGCATTAGTTTATGATAGTTAGAAATCTTTTTCAGGTTATTGGACTTGTTGAGATGTTGTATAGCTATGAATGGTGGTTCGAAGCTTATAAAGAAGGGTTTAAAAAGATTATTTAGGGGCATCAGATTAAAAAAGCCTGAGAGATCCACAATAAGGACAAAGTTAAAAAGGGAAGTATTTCAGGCAAAGGTCAGGGTTTTTGCTATCACTATCGTGGTAACGATCGGGGTTAGCATTTTCATTGCTTCATCGATGTCGTATAGGAACCTTCAGACCTCCTATGAATACACATATGAAAATTTGAATTTCGCGGATTTCAGGGTAAAGGCAGAGAGAATACCTGAATATGTGGTGTCATCGGTCAGAAAAATAAGAGGCGTTGGGCTTGTGACACCGAGGGTGCGGAAGGACGAAGCGATATCGTTAGAGTCAGGCAAGCGACTTGTGGGGAGAATCACCGGGCTGCCATACGAAAGGCCCATGGTCGATGATCTACTGATCAAGGAGGGAAGATATTTTAAGAACGGGGAACGCCTGGTTTGCATTGCGGAATCGCACTTCGCGAAGTTCTATGATCTTCATCCAAATGACAGGCTCACCCTTATAAAAAACGGAGCGGAAATTTCTATTGAAATAGTGGGTGTCGCGGGGAGTCCTGAGTATATTGTGCTTGCCGGTGAAAAAGGTGATTTCAGCGCAATGATTTCTGCCACATCTATGGCGATTCTCTGGATGCCAAACAGAGATGTCCAGCTGATCGCCGGACTTGCTGGGCATTACAATCAAATACTTTTCAAAGTAGAAGACCCTGAGAATATGGAAGCGGTGATTGCCTCTGTTGAGAAGGAGATGGCTAACACAGGGATAAAGGAAATAATTACCCGTGACGAACACTTGGGCAACAGGATGCTCAAGATGGACTTGGAAGGTTTTAAAAGCTTTGCACTTTTCTTCCCGCTGCTGTTCCTGGGGATAGCCTGTTTCAGCATATACATCCTTCTTTCAAGATTGGTTTATACGCAAAGACCTTTTATCGGCGTAATGAGAGCAATGGGATACACAAAACGTCAAATACTCACCCACTATATTTCTTTTGCTTTAATCATAGGGTTTCTGGGGGGATTTTTCGGGATTCTCGGTGGCTATGGTTTTTCGTATGTGGTAACGAAAATTTATTCTGACACCATCGGAATACCGCTTATCAAGATCAAAGTATTCTGGCCTATTTTATTCCAGGGCTTTTTTCTTTCTCTCGCATTCTGCGCCGTTGCAGGAGTTGTTCCTGCTATCAGTTCAGCAAGATTGCATCCCGCGGTGGCAATGAGAGGCGAGACGCTTCAAAAGATTTTCAAGATGCCACTGGTTGAAAAGATATTTCCCCCGATATCGCGCTTGCCTATGTTTTTGAAAATGCCGCTGCGCAACATGTTCAGGAACAGAAGAAGAACATTTTTTACCGTAACGGGGCTTGTGTTTTCGGTAATGCTCGTTTTAACCTTCCTGGCTGTTCTGGACACTGCCAATGACGCGATGAATCGCGGCTTTGGTCTAAATAATCGATTCGACATGGTGGCCGTCATTTTGGGGCACAGTGACGAAGCCGTCCAGGATAGCATAAGGCGTTTACCTGGCGTAAACCACGTTGAGCCCTCAATCGCTTATAACTGCAAAATAGAGTGGAATGGTTATAGCATTGACAGCGTTCTAATGGGAGTTAAAGAGGACACAAAGGTAAAGAAATTTTTTACTCCAGATAAAAAAGAAGTGAAATTGCGCCAAAGAAGGGTTCTGATGAACCTCTGGTTCAATAGAAATAAGGGTATACAATCAAGCGATTGGGTTACTGTCCGGACAGGTTTTGGTGAGAAAAAATTCGTTGTCGGTGAGTTCATTGAGGAACCCATGGGAAATGTGATCTATTTAACAAGGGATGAAGCTCGGGAAGTTCTCGGCTACGGTCAAATAAGCAGAGGCGGTTTCTACATAAAAGCGGCTACAGGTAAG
Organism: Candidatus Geohydrothermomicrobium daggyaiense; assembly: GCA_015711695.1. Classification (GTDB taxonomy): domain Bacteria; phylum Actinomycetota; class Geothermincolia; order Fen-727; family JACVIW01; genus Geohydrothermomicrobium; species Geohydrothermomicrobium daggyaiense. Next base: position 22,752 of record JACVIW010000002.1, on the reverse strand, counting down.
ACTCAATTGGTTAAAAAGAGACTGGAAAAAATTCCCGGCCTTGCCGCGATAATTGACCTTGAAGAAATAAAAAGGGAAGTGGATCACTATATGAGTATGCTGTATATGATTGTCTACGTTATGCTTGTTTTTGCTCTTATGATGGCTTTTACCCTCACTTTTAATACGGTTACCATAAATATACTGGAAAGGGAACGCGAAATCGCCACGATTAGGACAATCGGGACAGAGTCCTGGAAAATCTCGGCTATGACAACACTTGAGAACATGATTTTTGGAATTCTCTCAATATTGCCAGGTTTTGTGTTAGGAATAGCAGTTGCCAGCTACGCTATGAGTCTTCAGGAGAGTGAATACTTCACTATTACTCTCATAGTTTCGGGCAGAAGCTACTTTCTGGTTGCCCTTGGTATTATCTCTATTCTTCTTTTAAGTCAGATACCAAGTCTCAGGTACGTGAACAGAGTTGAACTCGCAAAGGCAACAAAGGAAAGGGGTGCCAGCTAAAAATTTTCTTGATTTTTATCCAGTGGTTTTCAAGGTTTTTCACTTATGGCGTCGCTTCTTTTCCGGATAGTTACGCTATTATCCATTTTCGAATCCCCCTCTCCCCTGCCCGCGCATTCTGCTATACTGCCGAAAGTGAGTTCTTTCCTTTTTTCTATGGAGCATAAAACGTTAGATATGAAAGTTAGTTGCGTGAACAAACAACTCAGGACATTTATACTTGCCCTGGGGATAATATTGTTCATGTTCTGCGTTTTTGTTTCCTGTGAACCAGTTAGTTCAAAAGACACAAATGATATCTGTGATTTCTATGTGAGTGGCCCCAGCGAGGCAGGCATAATCAACGTTAGGGCAACTTTTAGCGCCAGGGCGGGTGAGACAATTTTCCTTTCGCCTTCTGGGTTGCACAGCATGGAAGGGTTCGCAAAATCGGGTCTCCGATTGGAGTTTGAAACCAGAACAAACACCGAGGACTCGTATACCCTCTCAATTGAGTCGGTTGGCGTCCTCAAAGCTGTTACTCATAAGAACTCCCGACTCGATATCCGCTACAGCGTCGGTTTTCAAAAAGGCGCAAGCGAAAAATTACCCCGATCTTTTATGAGTCCCGATTTTCTACTTTTTACCGGAAAAAGATACACAATCGCAATGGGGTCGACTCTATTTCTCATCCCGAAAAGACAGGATGGAACTTCGCTTTTCAGGAAATTCATGATAACGTTTTCCAGTCTTGAATCAGATAAGGATTCCTTTGCGCCATTTATAAGGAAAGCGAAACATAAATACTTTTGCACCGAGGCGGAAACTCTAGAAGATAACTTTATCGCATGGGGAAAAATTCGGGTAAGGAATACTGAAGAGAATGGCGGCTGGATAAGAATCGCGCAGCCTTACGATGAGAGTTCAGTTGCCCAACCGGACGGGAGAATTCTATCTTTTATTGAGGAAATCCGTGTGCTTTCTTATCATAGTAGAAAGGTTTTCGGTAGCAATTTGAGAAAGAGTGACATCTGTGTTTTATTCCTGCCCAAACCCGGGAAGCGATACAGAGATTCAGGAAATGTTCTTCTTGGAAAAAATTCGATCGTAATTCCATTCTCGTTCGCAAAAAGAGATGCTGAGCAGCTATCCTCACTGGGAGAGGCGATATTCAGTATCATTGCGGAAAACTCATTCATGAAAAACACGGCCTCCGACGCTTATTGGTTTTTTGAAGGATCAGTAAGACTTTATGGGCTTATAACCTCTGTACGTGCTGGATTGCTCACCGAGGGTGAAGCCGAGGAATTGCTCTCGAATATCTATACCCGGTACGTCTCAAATCCCCTCTCCACCAAAATTTCGCTTGTTAACCGGAGATACCCAGATGTAAACGGAAGCTTCTTCTCGGACAAATCGACTGTTGTGCTCGCCTCGATTGCTTCACGATTACTGTCACAAACAGGAGCAAAAGTTGATCTGGACACGTTGATACTTAATTTAAGCAAACGTTTCTCAGCTAATCGAGATAAAAGCCTGTCGCTTGTTGATATTGAGGAATCTGCCGAGAACCTGACTGGCAAAAGCTGGACCAGATTCCTCGATCGTCTCGTAAAGCGAAATTCGTTGATAAAATTTTCCCAGTTTTCAAGAAGCGGAATCTTCTCGCATTCCGGAAACAGTTCCTCCGCCCGACAGAAGAGATTGCTAACAAAGGGTTCCGGGCGTGGATGGCTTTTTCTTCTGGTATCTGTCGTAATGATACTTCTGATTCCGTTAATCTTTGGATTCTACGTGAGACGGGCGGTCAAACTTGATATTTCTATGCCTGCTATACTTCCACAGGAGGAAGAAGAGGATTAATTAAAACATCTGAATAACAACCCGTCTCTTCGTTGACGGGAAAAACAAAAGTCCATTGACTTTTTTATTCCTCGGCAGAGTGAAACCTGATTAGCCTCCTGGATATTTCCTCTGCTCCCATTCTCAAATCGAAGGCATTAAGATGATGATAGCAATTCGAGTCGAAGAGTACCTGCGCGTTTGCCGGAAATTCCTCGTCCGCTACCCACAGAACGAAGCACAAGGGGACTTTCGGAAAAAGATTAAAGGAATAAGCGATGTCACCGTGTTCCTGGCGTAAACCTCCCAGCGTGGCACATGCGTCATTGAAGCCGTTGATGTCGGAGCCGAATTCAGTTGCAAGTGGGATTTCGACTGACCTTTTGAAAACAGGTTCGTAAAACCTGGCACCAGGCAATTCCCTGTAAGGTATCCACTCACCAGAGGGATCCGCGCCGTTGGTGGTGCTGAGATAAAGCACCGTGAGTAATTTAAGAACAAAAGTATTGACTTCCTCACTTGCCTGAATTTCTATAGATGGATGAAGGACCCTGACATTTCCATTCAATACAGGAACATTGATTGCCGTCTGGCCGTCAGGTTCCAGGGTTAAAGCACAGGCTGCCTTTTTCGCGATATTAACAGGGTTCGAAGCCTTTAGAACGGATGCGGGTTTGAGAAATGGAGAATCACCCGTCTTTTTGTCAACCAAAAAACAACAAACCCCCTTCTTTGTAATCGAGAATTTTGACAGGAGAAGAGGTTGTTTCAAACCCCGGTTGAGCCGAACCCCCCCTCTCCCCTCTCAGTTTCGGGAAGCGATTCAACCTCTTCAAACACAGCCGTTTCTACTCTCTTGAAAACGAGCTGACATACCTTATCTCCGCGCTTTATCCGGAAAGGTTCTTTTTTGTCGAGATTTACGAGAATTACTTTTATTTCTCCACGGTAATGAGAGTCGATCAGCCCAGGAGTATTCAGAACCGTAATCCCGTGCGTAGCAGCAAGGCCACTTCTCGGCTGGATAAATCCAGCGTATCCTTCCGGAATTGCGATCGCTATCCCGGTAGGAACGAGAGCCCTTTCGCCAGGGTTAATTACCAGATCAACAGCACTTCTAAGATCACAGCCGGCATCGCCTTTATGAGCGTATTCTGGTAAAGGAAGTTCGGTATCAATCTTCTTTACCGCGACCTTCAGCATTGATGATCTCCTTTAGATTTCAAACTCAAGCTGCAAAATGCTCAATCTCCGCTGGTTTGGGTATGTGGCATCTCCATGCTTTTAATATGCGGTCCTCCTCATCCACAAGCAGGAATGACGGAGTACAAAGCACGTTGTGGAAAGCGGCTTCCGCGAGTCCCTCACTTTCTTCAAGTCTGTATAACTTGCTGAAAGGATATCGCAAAGCAAGTTCCTTTGCAGCTGGGCAGCTTGGGCAGTTTTCTGAAATAAAGACCTTCAGCTCCATTTCCTTCCTCCCTCTACAGAGCTGTCCTAATCCTGTCTTTAAGTTCCCCTATTTTCCCCCTGTTCCAGGTCGAAATTTTGGAGAAGTATCCAACTATTCTCGTAATGCCATAGACGTCCTCTGAATCACATAGCGGGCAAGTGTCATGAAGTCCTCTTGTTGTCTTGCTGCACGAATTGCATACGGTAAACTCGGGGCTAAAGGCTATCTGTTCCGCGTTTGTTTCCCTGAAAGTCTTCTCAACGAAATTCCTTATAGAGGATGGGGGCGGTTCGTGCTCGCCAAGCCAGATATGAATTATCGCGCCAGCCTTGATGAGCGGGTGAAACATGCTCTGAATCCTAACTCTTTGTACGTAATCAACAGGGGCGTCGTATGCCAGGTGAACGCTGTTTGTGTAGTAGAACTCACCAGATTCAATATTTCCCTTAATGACCTTGCTTGCCTGAGAAGGGAAATACTTCATGTCGAGTTTCGCGAGGCGATATCCGCTTGATTCAGCAGGTGATTCTTCTAATACCAGATTGATTCCATATTTCTTCGAGAGCTGGTCACATAATATTTTCATGTGCGCGACCACTTTTAGACCGAACTTAACAGCCCTTGCCGATTCATGTAACTGCTCCCCGGTGTGATACTGCACGAGCTCATTCAAGCCGAGAAGGCCGGCGAGATACGTGAGTCTGTCTATTCTCAAGTAAGGTTCACCATCGTGCTCCATGCATAAAAGCGACACGGGTCCATCTTTTCCAAGACTCATGAGTCTGGCTATAAAATCCCTTTTCTGGAGATGCGCTTTTGCAGCTATTTCGAGCGTTCGTTCAAGCTCGCTGAACAGAAGCTCATCAGAGCCGTGTGCTCTATAAGCGATTCTGGGAAGGTTTATGGTAATGTTCTGTAATGCAGAGAACCTCAGTTTTTCAGGTGTAAGCGCTTCTGCTAGATCTACTTCATTGAGCCTCATTTTTAAGCGGCAGCACTGGGAAATTGTGACTTCATCATCGCGGTCAAACACAAAATAAGTGATCCCCTGTTTACTTGCCACCGTGCAGGCAAGATCCAGGAAATCCTCCCATCCTTCAGTCTCGAAGAACTCTTTGTTTATATGCAGGAGTGGCTTTGGAAAAACAAATGTTTTTCCCATTGCGTCTCCCTCAAGATATATCTCAAAGAGAGCCCTCAGGAAATTGCGCGCCTCTTCAGCGTAATCAGCGTAACGTTTTCCAGTCTCCACTCCACCCGGTCCGATCGCTGGAGCGTCCTTGAGGTGATTCGGAATGTTGTAGTAAAGGTTAAAATCAGTGAAAACTACCTGACTCCCCCGAGCGCCCGCAAGTTGATTGAATTCGAATATAAGCATCTGAGCTAGCTGCTTCATTCTTTCGTACGATATATCAACAAGAAAAGGCGCGAAGAAAACGTTGACCGCCTCCCAACCGATTGCGCCCGCATAATAAGATTGAAGAGTTGAAGCCATCTTGACCATATGGCCTATGAGAACCTCTGGATGTTTAGCAGGACCTGAAGTGCTGGTAATGTTTGGCAATCGAAGCCCGAACTTCTTCACGTATTCAAGACTGTGCCCTCCACAGTAGGGTCTTACACAAAAACCCAGGTCGTGGAGATGAATATCTCCTTCATAATGCGCTTTTGCGACATCTTTTGAAAACACTCTTTCCAGCGCGTACTGCTTGAGAACTGACTCCGCGATTGTGAGATTAATCGACTCAGGATTATGAGTAGTGTTGGAGTTTTCCTTGTTCGGACTGGTTATGATGTTCTCAACGTCAAAGATGGGTAACCCCAATCTTACGTGCTTTTCAAGCATCTGGGACAGGCCGCGTTCCATGAGTTCGAGGTCAACAAGTTCTCTTATCAGGCTTGTAGTGACCCTGGTTTGGCCACTTCGTATTAAGGTTTGCTCAACGCAATTCGCAATCTCGATTGCGAGTTCTTCTGGAGCCCCGACTTCAAGCATTATAGAATCGACAATCCTCTGTTTGTCCCAGAGGTTGATCTCTTCCCTGGAAGCAGTACTTACCTGCAGTGCTATGTCGGTCGCGTCTTCTGCAGGGAAATGAATGAAGCCCGCATCATTGTTTAGAATCTGGATTTTATGCGTCAATTTCTCCCTCCTTTCCTTCCCGCTTTTCTCTGCCTGTCTCTGTTTGACGTTCAGGAATCAGAGTTCCAAGTTCCTTTTCAAATTCGGTGATCGTCCCAAAACGTTTGTACACAGAGGCGAATCTGAGGTATGCGACTTCATCTATTTCTTTCAACTTGTCCATCACCATTTGTCCTATATCTGCCGCGGGTATCTCCTTCGAAGCCCGCGTCATGATAGATTCCTCGATTTCATCCACCGCTTGCTCTATGACCGCAGAGGTAACATTTCTTTTATTGCAGGCTTTGTACATCCCGCCCGCGACCTTTTCTCTACTGTAAGCCTCTCTGTTTCCGTCCCTTTTCACCACGTAGACTTGAACTTTCGCCCGTCTTTCGAATGTGGTAAATCTCATTCCGCAACTATCACACCGCCTTCTTCTTCTGATCGCATTTCCATCCTCAATGACTCTTGAATCAATAACTCTTGTTTTTGACGCTTGACAGAATGGACATTTCATCTTCTTCCATTCCTTTATTGCACAGTTTTTTCAGCCAGACTATTAAAACTATATTTTGTATTGTTTTCATTTAAAAACACAACATAGTGTGGTGTCAATAGTTTTGGACCAGAAAAAATGCGGACATAACACTTCAATCTTAGATCAAAGATTAAACTTTAATTAAACCTTTAGTTTTTCAATTGGATTTTAAGCCTTGGTTCTGGTTAGGAGGTTAGAAGCTGGTGGCTCAAAAAGTATGTAAATTTCAGACTTTTTCTACCCACGCTTCCGAAAACTAAAATCAAAATTATTATCTTTTACGCTGATCTTTTAAGATCAAGTCCCTGGATTTTTAAAAAAAGTAGAGGAAAGCTTTAGAAAAAATTTTTCCTAAATATTTACTTTACGTCTAAACTTATTATACGCAATTGCTTCGCACATGCCTCAGCACTGGGTTTTGATGTTCAGGTGGATAAGCTTCAAGCGAAAAAAGAATTTATCTTGCTTCCTTTCAAAGCTCTTGTTGATTTATAACTCGAGGGCCAATAGACAACGGCATGTATTCTTCAATTGATTGGGTGATTTTCGATACCAGATTTGGAATACCTTCGCCCGTCCTGGCTGACACCTGCAAAAAATCCGGATAGCGCTTTTGGAGAAATTCCCTTTTTTCATAAGGTAGAAGGTCTACTTTGTTTAAGACAACTATCACGGGTATGTTTGATGCACCAAGATCTGATAGAATCTCATGCACCGTTTTCATTCTGTCTTTCATTGTATCTTCTTTAGAGGCGTCAACAACGTGTATCAGCATATCAGCTTCCCTGACAATCTCGAGAGTTGACCTGAAAGCAGCAATCAGTTCGTGGGGAATATTCCTGATAAAGCCTACAGTATCAGAAAGAACAAAAGTTTCGCCTGTTGGCAGTCTCAATTTTCTTGTCGTGGAGTCGAGAGTTGAGAAAAGCTTATCCTCAACTAGAACGGAAGCTCTTGTAAGTCTGTTAAGAAGAGATGATTTTCCACTATTTGTATAGCCAACCAGCGTAAGACTGATAAGTCCAGCTCTTTTCCTTTTTTTTCTCTGTGTTCTTCTGACTGATTCCATGTGGGATAGTTCTTTTTCTAATTTTTTCATTCTTTTTCTTATTCGCCTGCGGTCTACCTCAAGTTGAGTCTCGCCGGGACCACGAGTTCCAATGCCACCGCCAAGTCTTGAAAGTTCAAGGCCTTTGCCCCTGATTCTCGGAAGCATATACGACAATTGCGCAAGTTCCACCTGGGTTCGGCCTTCTCTGCTCCGCGCATGCTGGGCGAATATATCGAGGATAAGCGCACGTCTATCGATAACTCTCACACCGAACTCTTTTTCAAGTTTGCCCTGCTGTGATCCTGAAAGCTCATTATCAAAAACAATCAAATCCGCTCTAGCTGCCTCAATTTCCCGGCGTGCTTCAACGAGCTTTCCTCTGCCCATTAGAGTGGCCGGATCATAAGCGGATCTTTTCTGGACCATTTTCCCGACAACTTCAGCGCCTGCGGTGAGGGCAAGAGATTCAAGTTCTTCAAGAGATTCCTTTGTCTCGACATCGTCTGCCGGGGGTACCTGGACGGAGATCAAGTAAGCTTTTTCAACCCGGGGATTCATACCTGATCTGTTCTCTTGGTTCTGCCTGTCCCCTTTCATCAAAAGATTTCCTTCAACCTGCTTACTGCTTCTTCAATCCTTTTATCAGGAACCGTAAGCGAAATCCTCACATAACCTTCACCTGAAGGCCCGTATGCGTTGCCAGGAGTGAAAAAAACACCAGCCCTATCCAGCGTGTATTTTGAGAACTCGACTGAGTCAAAGCCGTCGGGAACTTCCATCCACAAGTATATTCCGCCTAGTGGAGGGTTAACGCTAAACCCCATGGATTTCAATTCTCGCACCAGATAGTCTCTTCTTTTTTTGTAAATCTTTCTCATTTCATTAAGAGAACGAGCCTCGTTTTTGAGAGCGTGAACCCCGCTAAGCTGGATCGGATTGAAGATTCCGGAATCAATGTTTGTCTTTACTGTACCTAATGCCTCGATAAGCTCCGCGTTGCCGCATGCAAATCCGATTCTCCATCCCGTCATATTGAAGGTCTTCGACAGAGAATGGAACTCGATGCAGCAATCCCTTGCTCCATCTACCTCAAGTATGCTTGGGGCGACATAGCCATCATACGTAATCTCCGAATATGCGTTATCATGTGCTACCGCAAGGTCGTGTTCAAGTGCAAACTCGACAACATTCTTGAAAAAATCGAGCTCAACAACTGCACCCGTCGGGTTGTTGGGATAGTTTAGCCACAATATTTTCGATTTCTTCAAAACTTTCTCAGGTATCTCATCAAGTTTTGGCATAAATGAAAACATTTTTTTCAGCGGAATGTGATAAGAATCCCCTCCTGCCAGAATAGCTCCCATTGAGTAAACAGGATATGAAGGTTCCGGCACAATAGCGACATCACCAGGATCGAGCAGTGCTACTGAGAGGTGCGCGATCCCCTCTTTACTTCCTATCAACGGAAGCACCTCTTTTTCGGGATCAAGCGGGACATTGAATCTTCCCTCAAACCATGATGAAAATGTTGTTCTTAGAACGGGAAGACCAAAATAGGATGGGTAACGATGATTAAGGGGTTTTCTGGCTTCATTAATCAGGGTGTCGATGATTCCCTGAGGCGTTGGAATATCAGGGTCTCCAACGCCGAAACTTATAACATCAACCCCCATGGCTTTCTTTTCCTCGATTTTTCTATCGATTTCTGCGAAAAGGTATGGTGGAACTTTTTTAAGTCTTTCCGAGAATCTCATTTACCACTCCCTTATTTTTCCGTCAAAAACATGCCTCGCGGGTCCAGTCATGTAAACATTATTTTCCCATAACACTTCGAGGGTCCCTCCAGCAAGTTCTACCAGCGCTCCTGGACCAGAGAGCCCTTGAATTCTGGAAGCGACTAGAGAAGCGCACGCGCCTGTACCGCATGACATCGTCTCCCCCACTCCTCTCTCCCATACTCTTACTTTGAGCCTATCGTCTCGATCAACCTTTACGAACTCAACGTTGGTTCGTTCGGGAAAAAGCATGTGTGTCTCAAGCTCCGGGCCAATTTTTTCCACTGGAAAGGACTCAAGATCATCCACAAAAACCACGCAGTGCGGGTTACCCATGGACACACAGGTCACCAGTACTTTTGAGCCATCAGCAAGTGGAACGGGGATTTGGTTTGCGTCGCTTTGCGGGTCCCCAATAAGCGGTATATCTTTCCGCTTGAGCCCGGGTACACCCATATCTACTCTGAAAAAATGTTCATTGCCTTTTCTGCCACGATAGTCAACACTCTTTATTCCTGCCTGAGTTTCAACAAGCAGCGTTTTTTCGGAGGATATGCCCTTCTCCAGCGCGAACAGACAAAGAGCCCTGATGCCATTTCCACACATCTCCGCTTCCGATCCGTCTGCGTTGAATATTCGCATTCGAAAATGACCTTTATTTGAGGGAAGAATAATGAGGATGCCATCAGCCCCTATCCCTCTGCGCCTGTCACAGAGAGTCACGACAGTGCTGGCGTCGATATTAATGGGCTTTTCAATGCCATCAATAATTATGAAATCATTCGCTGTCGCTTCGAACTTTGCAAACTCCATGCTCTCCTATTTTATATTATCAAGTCTCCTTCTGAAGTATGTGATGACTTCATCCGCGGTATTCTTGATAGCATCTTCGAATTCTTGTTCGGACATCCCTCTCCTCGTGGGAATCGAAAACCAGACAATTCTCGGGTCTTTCCTGAACCAGGTAAGTTGCCTTTTAGCGTATCTTCTTGTCTTTTTCTTGACCTCGGTCAATGCTTCTTCTAAAGAAATCTCTCCCCTGAGATACGCTGCCATCTCGCGGTAACCAAGCGCTTCAGCTGCAGTCGATCCGGACCCCAGACCTTTTTCGAGTATCTTTGCGGTTTCCTCAATAAGCCCTTCCGAGACCATCTTCTCTACTCGTTTGTCAATTCTCTCATACAGAACCTCCCTTTCCATCTCCACACCCGCCACAATAAGATTGTAAGGGGACTCATACTTTATCCATGACTCCTGTCTTTCAGAGATAACGCGCCCTGAAGTCACCGCAACCTCTACTGCGCGCAAAATTCTCCTTCTGTTGCTAGCGGGTATTGTTTGAAAGGAGACAGGGTCTGTCTCGGACAAAATCTTAAGTAATTGTTCATTCGACAGCGATTCAAGATATTTTCTTATGGTAGAGCCAGATCCTCCCCCCGCGGGAAAAGAAAGGTCGTCAACGATTGCCCTGAAATACAACCCCGAGCCACCCACAAGCAGAGGTATATTCTTTCTCTTAATAATACCCACAATCGCCTCAATAGCCATTCTCTTATAAAGCGCGACGGAGAATGCCTCCTCAGGTGAAACAAGGTCAATCATGTGGTGAGGAACTGTTTCCAGTTCAAGCGCCGATGGTTTTCCCGTGCCTATGTTCATCTCCCGGTAGACCTGCATGGAATCAACCGAAACGATCTCTACAGGAATTTCTTTTGAGACAAGAAGTGCTATTTTGCTTTTTCCGACAGCTGTGGGTCCCACTATGGCAAGAAGAGCAGTCCCCGGGGGAATTCCTGTTTTCATCACATTTAAGACTGCTTGTATCTTCTTACCCTGAAACGTTTAATTCGCACCGGTTCGTTTGCGCCAATACCGGCTTTCATCATTGCGATACTAATCTGCTGTTTGGGAGTATCAACGCCCTCGAGGTCCGGAAGAAGCACACCGACTCTGCTGCCTGAAGTGACAATCACTCCATATTCCTTTGGGTCAAGTTGATTTATATCGTCTATATCCTCAGGCTCTTCGAGAACATCAACGGAAATCGTTATTTCTGGAAGTTCATCTGTTGTAACGGGTGGAAACCTGGGGTCCCTGCTTGCGCTGCTGACAGCGTTGCTTCTTATTTCTTCCGCAAGGTTATCGTAAACAGGCTCAATCGTTCCAATGCATCCACGCAATTCACCGCGTTTTTTGAGCGATACAAAAACGCCAGCCCGCTCCCTCTTCAGTTGTTCAGGTGCTTCACTCAGATCGGGGACTTTACCCTCTTTGACATATTTCTCAACGACCTTCCTGGCAAACTCGACGTACGGGTTTCCCCCTTTTTCCTCAATAACCATTTTAACTGCCTTTCAATCCGTCCTGCTTCCGGGAACTATTCTTTTTTGAAAGATATTCGTGCCACCATATATCCCACACCAAAGGGCCCTTCATAGGAAAGAACAGCGGTGTCAAAGTCCTGATCAGCGCAGATTCCGGCAAGAACCGAGATTGTCCAAAGGCAATCCTCCCCTGCGTCTTCCCTCAAGGCTGGGTCGACACCAATCGCATCTGTTAGCCTGCCCGACTTAAAAATCCTCACAATCATTTCATCGAACTCTTTTCCTCTCGGGCTATAACCTGATGGAGCATTCGGAGTGAGGCGGTGCGACATATCTCCAGAACCTATGAACACGCAGGATATGGAGCTCTCCTCTATTGCGTTGCGGATAGTAATCCCTAGCTCACGGTGGTCTCTTAATGATAGGTACGGTGAAGCGGTAATCGAGACAAGACGATACGAGGATGGGGCAACAAGGCAAAGAGGGACCAGCAAGCCCCAGTCATCTTCTCTTTCACTTAAATCCCTTACTATCTTAAAATTTCTCGCGCTCGCATGTTTTTCGATTAAGGAAATGATCTCAGTGTCTGTTTTAGCATCGACTTTCGCAGCTGATGCCCCGAAACGCGCAAGTGAACCATAAACTCTTTTTCCCGCCTTAATTGAGAATCCCTCTCTTGATATGACTCTCAAATGTGGAGGCGATACCACAACAACAGTCTCGGGAGATATTTTCTCAATTTCCCGCGAGAGCATCGCAAGCGATTCTGCGGTGGACCGAACGCGCTCAATTTCCGAGCCGCCGACCTCGGGAACGAGTATAGGAGCGTGAGGCACAAAACAGGCAAGGTTCAGGTTTTTCAATTTTCTCTCCTTTCGCTCGAAGAAACGCCCGTTATTTCCGCTCCTTGATCATCTTCAAAGCCTGAGCACGTGCCATCTCGAAAGATTTTTTACTTCTTCCCTCGAAATACAATCTGAGAATAGATTCCTTATATATTGGGTGAATGAATATCCATGTGTCTTCCTCGGTGACTATCTTTATGCCTTCCCTCAAATCAACCCTTGTAACAGTCTCGTCGCCTATCTTCCTCGGCGGCGATTTTTGTAGAACCTCGATGATATCCTCTATATCTTCCTCCGGTACTGAAACTTCTATTCTGTCGTTATAGCATTCGCCGAATTCCCTGTGTATATTCTTTACCAGTTCTGATAGCGGTTTCTTGAACCGGGCAGCAATCTCCACGCTAAGTAACCCTCCCAGTACCCCATCCCTGTATGGAATATGCTCACCAATGCTCAAGCCACCCTCTTCATCAAATCCGATAATAATCATTTTCTTCCTCATAACCTCAGCGATACTGGCGAATCCGGGTGTTGTTTCTATGACGCGGCACCCATTATGTTCTGCGATAGAATCAAGAATATGCGAGTTTGCCATTGTCCTTGCCACAGCGCCCCCGTATGGCTTGTATGTAAGCATATACCACAAAGCAAGCGTGCTTGTGTCAGCGGGATCAAGATATATACTGTTAGAGTCTATCAAAGCGTACCTATCTCCATCCCCGTCAAGAGCAACGCCAACCTCGACATTATTGTCCATCACTGCTTTCCTGCATTCCACAAGATTCATCTCCACCGGATCAGGAGAAAGCCCTGAAAACTCAGGGTCGAGATAGGAATGAAGTGGAACGACAATGGAATCCATGTGGTATAAAATTCGCATGAAAATATTTTGGCTGGCGCCATACATAGGATCCACCAGCACTCGCACTCTCGAACGCTCAATAACTGACCTTTCGACAAGGGTTAGGAGATGGCGGATGTAATCGTTTGAAACATCCACTTTTCTCAAAGGACTCAAAGTTCTTTCGACGGGAGGTTCCATCTCGCCCATGTCGAGAATTTTACCAATCTCCCAGTCGATATCCTCGATTACATCCAGAGAAGCGTTGCCCGCATATTCTGGAATAAAGGTAATGCCGTTGTACTCTGGTGGTTTGCTACACCCGGTGACCATTATTGCGCCCCCCGCGCCCAATTTCTTTACAGCAAAAGCCGTTTGCGGCGTCGGACAGAAGGTTTCCATCTTCATTGCGGTAATGCCATTTTTTTGCAGTATTTCAGCGATCATGTTTGCTGTCTTTTCCGATTCGGCACGAGTGTCAAAACCTATCACACAGCCCTTCTGAGCGAGTTCTTTCTCATAAAGATAATTGCATACCGCCTGGGTGATTATAGAAACATTTCTTTCGTTAAAATCATCACCAATTCTGGCAATCCATTGATCAGGACCGAAGCTGATATCTTCTTTCAAAAAGATCACTTCCCCTCACAAATTATACAGAGGCTCCGCTTAGTAAATTGTTTTTTTAATTTTCAAGAAAAAACACTCAATACTCTACAAGCTACTGGAGTGCTATTCTTATTTTCCCCTCGTATTCATCGAGAAGGTAGTCACAATCCTTTTCATCAAATCCCTCAGCATAAAGGTGCAAAACCGGCTCTTCATCATCGGGAAGTATGAGTACCCATTTTCCGGGGCTTAGAAAAACTTTGAGTCCATCTGTCGAATCGACGTCGTCACCCATATGTTTCTCGATCAAATAACGCATAACGTGTCCTTTGTTCTCCCACGAAATTACGACTTCGCGCTTCTTCAAATGAAAATTCGGTAATTCGTCAACAACCTCAGATATTTTCTGCTTCCTATTCGCAATCATTTCAAGAATTTTGGCGAAAGTGAATATGGCGTCATATGCCGGCATGAACTCCGGGAATATGAACCCCCCATCACCGCCACCGCAAAAAACCACGCCGTCCTCGCGAGCAACACGCATCAAATCTGACCTGTCAACTTTGGTTCGAACAACTTCAAAACCTCTCTGGTTTGACAATACCTCTATGACATTTGGTTGGTTTACGGGGACACCTATTTTTCCACCGGGGAAGTGTCGTGTCACTAAATCAACCATTACGACGAGGAGTTCGCTGCCAGCAAGCGTTCTTCCAACGTCATCAACGACAGCAAGCCTCTCAGCACCATTATCGAAGAGAAGACCAATGTCCGCTTTGAAACTCTTTACAACTTCCCCCAGCCTTTTTAATGACTCTTGCCTTGGAGGTCTCTGGGTAATCAATCTCTTTTCATCCGTGTAGGCATTGAGGCTTAACACCTCACAGCCAAGTTTTCCAAGCAAACCGGGTACAATAAGGGAAGCAGCCCCGTACCCGTAATCGAAAACGACTTTGAAGCTCCTTTCCTGAATCGAATCAAGGTCGAGCGCATCCGTAAGAGCCTGAACATATGCTTCTCTCGCCCTTGCCGGATAGTAAATTTCTCCAAGCTCATCGAGAAAGGCGCGTCTGAACTCGTTCCTGCTGTAAATTCTTTCAATGCTTCTCCTGGCGCTGGCATCGAGATCGCGGCCCTCCTCGTCAAAGAAAGAAATTTGTATCCACTGGGGATCGCGATCCGATGTCCTCACATCTATTCCGCCCTGATCGGAATGGCTGTCAATAGTGAAACGGTTCACCGGAACCGCGCTTACCTCCAGATCTCTGATGTGTACCCCACTCGCGTTCAAGCCTGCCATAATAGCTCGTTTTAAAATTCTTGCGGATCTTGTTCCGTCCCTGCTTGTCACAACCTGGGAGTTTACGGGAAGAAATGACCCGTAAGCCATACCGAGCCGTACCGCCATTTCAGGAGTGATATCGACATTTATTAGCCCTGCTACCCCTCTCTTTCCAAAAAGTGACCTCATCCCGCGCGATTCCCAGATGATGCTCGTGTTCACTGTCGCGCGGGCGTCTACAGTTTTGAAGGGGAAAATAAGGACGCCTTGATTGATAATGGCATTTTCGCCTATCAAACAATCCTCACCTATAACAGCACCTTCATCAATTCTTACGCCAGACTTAATATCACAATTCCTTCCTATGACAGTTCCTCGGATGTGACAGGCCGGTCCTATATATGAATTATCCATCACCACCGAGCGGTGGATGAAGTTGTCCCTTTTTATGACCACGTTGTTTCCAATAACTGAGTATTCCCTTAATTTGGTACCAGGTTCCACCTTAACGTGGTTGCCAATGACCACCGGACCCTTAACTATCGCTGAATCGTCTATCTCGGTTCCGTCACCAACCCATATTTTGTTCTCAAGTTCGTGTCCTGGTATCTTTATATTAACTTTTCCGTCGAGTATGTCTCTGTGTGCTGTTAAATATTGCTCTATGTTTCCTATATCACACCAATAGCCATCGGTTACGAATCCATACATAGGAAATCCATCTTTAAGGAGTTTAGGGAATAAGTCCCTCGAGAAATCATAAGGGCCATCATCAGGAATATAGTCGAGTATTTCCGGCTCGATAATGTAAATGCCTGTGTTGATGGTGTCGGAAAATACCTCTCCCCAGCCGGGCTTTTCCAGGAACTTTGTTATCCTCCCTGAAGAATCGGTAATAACTATCCCGAATTCCAGTGGATTAGGAACCTCTTTGAGAACAATTGTTACCGCAGCATTATTATTTCGGTGGAATTCTATTGCCTCGAGAAAATCTATATCCGTCAAAGCATCTCCGCTGACCACCAGGAATGTGTTCGAAATAAAGGATTTTGCGTTTTTTACGCTTCCAGCTGTGCCAAGCGGACTTTCCTCCGTTACGTAAATCATATTTACGCCCCAGCTCGAACCGTCACCGAAATAGTTAGCGATAAGGGTTGGGAGGAACTGCAGGGTGACTATAATCTCCCGCAAACCCTGTCTGTTCAAAAGTTCAATAATGTATTCCATCAGCGGACGGTTCACAACCTGAACCATCGGCTTTGGCTGGTTTGACGTAAGAGGCCTGAGCCTCGTGCCCTGTCCACCCGCCATCAGCACAGTTTGAAGTTTGCTGATTTGGTTGCTCAAGTTCTCCTCCATGGGATCATGACATATCTGGCTATGATTCAGAAACGGCCGCGACTTCCAATATCTAAAATTTTAATTGTCCTCAATATATAGACAGTCCCTGAGACAACTGACCAGAACATGCCCATGACAAAAAACCAAAGACCGTATGTCTGCCATTCAAGGAAATCGAAGAATTTGAATCCCTCAAACCCCAACCGCGCTCCTTCATGAGGAGCAGAGGATAGCGTCAGAAGGGTGAGGGCGACAAATAGTATCGCAGTCGCAAGTTTTCCTGTCCAGTGAACCGCAACAGTGTCCCGGTCTATTTTGCCAATAAACGGGTATCCGATCGCCATTATCAGGTCTCTTCCCAGTACCACAATCAGAAAAACAAATGGCAGAATTCGCATTAAATAAAGGGTAACCAACGCAGTGCCAATAAAAATTCTATCTGCAAGGGGATCCGCAACGATTCCAAATCGCGTAACGGTATTGGTCTTTCTGGCGATAAAACCGTCAGCCCAGTCGGTAAGTGCTCCAAACATAAAAACTCCCAGGGCAGCATAACGAGCCGCCGGGTTTGCGTTTGACCTGACCATGAGCGCAACAAACACAGGGCTTGCCACTATCCGCAGTATCGTTATGAAATTTGCCATCCCACCTCCTGAACCGTTGATTCATAATTGATTTAAGTGACGACCATTTTATCAAAACAGTGTTTTTCTGAATTTGGATCAATGTAAGTGCGACCTGGATCCCTATTCTTTTGGGCTTTCCGAAAAGACTAGTGTATTGTCTCATGTTTAGACTCAAATGAACCAAGGCTTATTATTACTCCAGCCGTTTTTTTAGGGGGCAAAACTACATCATTTAAGCGTCTGAAAGCCTCAAGAGTTTTGCCGTCAGCGATAATATCCACGAATTCTCTCTTACTGTTCACTCCTGAATCTATTTCTGTTGAACACCAGAGACATTCCCCAAATACACTGAAGAGAGCCAGCAAGCGCGATAAGCCATAAGCAGTACTGCTGAACCTTAACATGATTAATATGATATGGTCTGAGCCATTTATTTGGGCAAATTGATAATGTTATATACCAAGTGGCGGTGGCTATAAACATGACACAGGCAAGCGGAATAATTCCCGCATTTTTCTTATAGAACCGCTGAGCGGTTAGAATTAAGATGAGGGCGAATCCTGCGATAATAAATGCATACCGGGGAAATCCAGCATTATTCATTTCCCCGGTTATCTGCTTCT
This sequence comes from Candidatus Geohydrothermomicrobium daggyaiense, assembly GCA_015711695.1. GTDB lineage: Bacteria > Actinomycetota > Geothermincolia > Fen-727 > JACVIW01 > Geohydrothermomicrobium > Geohydrothermomicrobium daggyaiense. Next base: position 4,991 of record JACVIW010000002.1, on the reverse strand, counting down.
CGCCTTTCAGAATAAAAGACCCACAGATAGCTAAGTTTATAAGTCTCCGGTTCAGGAAATATCCGGCTGATTGAAAAAAGAGATTTTTTGTTTCTATTTTCGGGATGATGGCCTCGATAAGACTTCCCTGTTGATTCATTGTTCGCTGTGACATGTTTTTCTCGATCATGAGAATTAAACCTTTCCGGCGGGTTCAAGGTGTCATATTCGCTCTATTTGAAAAACTTTTCGGGTTATTCTTATCAATGCCGCCCAGTTTTTCGAAAATATCCACCATTCATAGAGGTAAAATTTTCATCTTTACAGAAAATGCGGTTCAAACCCCTGCCTGTTACCGCAAATGCGGGATTTTTATATGGTCATTTCCTCTTTGAGGAGTCCGCATCAAATCAGCATGTGAGTTAAAATTTTTCAATGTGATTGAGTTGAAAATTGGATAGTCGCCAACACTTAAATTTTAATGAGTTTACTGGTCGGGACGGCCGGATTTGAACCGGCGACCCCTGGTCCCCCAGACCAGTGCGCTAACCTGGCTGCGCCACGTCCCGCTAACCGACCCAATCGTGATTTTAGCAGCAACCCGTATCTATACGCAACGCCGCCTTTAAGCTCAGAATAACTACTTCGGTATTCGATTTTCCGCATCATCAGAAAAACAAGAAGATCCGTTTTAAAAAACTGACCACAGTATACGCATGACAAAAATTGGAATCGAATATCCAATCTTTTTCAATAGTTATCAATTTTCTTCATTTATAAAATCGATAGAAAAAGTCGTTTCAGTAAAGGAAAATCGATTATTGGCACCGAGATCTCTTTGGTTGAGATTTTTCTTGTGGAAAAGGTCAGCGCGATAGTGTTCGGGCTATAGTTTCAAGTAGTTAACCCGTACAAGAAATGAGAAGAACCCCTTGGTCAGGGGTTTTCTCATCGGATATTCTAAAGAAAAGACTATTTCTTCTTAGCTACCGCATCCTTGAGAGCCTTTCCGGGCTTGAAAGCCGGGGTCTTGGTGGCAGCAATCTTCATTTTTTCGCCGGTCTGAGGATTGATGCCTGTCCTGGCTTTCCTTTTGCGCACCTCAAACGTCCCGAAGCCCACGAGTTGCACCTTCTGGCCCTTTTTCAGCGCGCCAGTGATAGTCTCAAAAACAGTATCAACCGCTTTTGCCGCATCAGCTGCCTTGAGTTTCGCCTTTGCCCTTACTTCATCAACGAGTTCCTTTTTTGTCAAAGCCTACACCCCCTTTCCGACATCCGGAAGACAATTACACTTAGATTTTTCGATAATGATACGGTTTTTCCTGCAACAATCTTCAAAAAATTCAGTTTTAACGCCAAAAATCGATGGGCGAATTTCTCAAAGCTTTTGGTTAAATGACATTTTTGATCGGTTAATTGGATTTTCTGAAAATTAATCGTATCGGACTTCCCCAGAACCCATACTCTTCTCTCAACTGATTCACGATAAAACGCCTGTAGTCGTCCTTTACCAAATCAGGGTCATTAACGAAAATAAGGAAGGTAGGAGGGGCGGATTTGACTTGGGTTGCATAGTACATTTTCAAAGTCTTTCCCCCTTTTGATGGAGGTTTCTTTTTCTTTTTCACATTTGATATCAGAGCATTCAAAGATGGAGTTGGTATCTTCATCGTCCACTGCCCGTAAACCTCCCGGACAAGCGGAATGATCTTCTCCGTGTTCCACCCGGTCAATGCAGAAACTCTTAACAGAGGAATGTGTTGCGCGTACCTAAACTTATGAGACACTGATTCCATAATCTCCCCCGGCTCGCCTTTCTCTTTGACAATATCCCACTTGTTCAAAAGCGCTATAATACCCTTTCCGCGCTCATCAATTTTTCCTGCAATTCTCTGGTCGTGTTCTGTAGGGCCCTCAGAGGCGTCGATTATCAGAAGCACCACATTGGCTTCATCTATTGCCCTGAGTGTTCTGACTGAGCTGTAATATTCCACCGCGTCCATAGCTGTTCTTTTTCTTCTAAGCCCGGCCGTGTCGAGAATCCGTATAAGGGAGCCCTCATACTCTATGACCGTATCGACCGTATCTCTTGTCGTGTGAGGCTCCTCATGAACAAGCGCTCTTTCCTCTCCCGCAAGCCTGTTAAGTATTGATGATTTTCCCACATTTGGCCTCCCAACTATTGCAACTGATATCTCCGGTGTTTCCGCCTCTTCCAGCGCTGGGGGCAGAAAGTCGATTAACCTGTCGAGAAGCTCTCCAATTCCTCTACCGTGATAAGCAGAAATAGGTATCGGGTCGCCGAGCCCTAATGAATAGAAGACGCTGCATTCATTCTCAAGGGATTCATTATCAACCTTATTGACCGCGAGAATTACTTTTAATCCCATTTTCTTTAATTTTCTTGCAAGCCATTCATCGTCTTCGGTGATACCCGTCGTGACGTCTACGAGCATTATCACAACCTCAGCTTCCTCAGCAACGAAGAAAGCTTGCCGCTCGATATCTCTTGCTAGCCAACCATCAGTGTCTATACCGACACCCCCAGTGTCAGCAACAATAAACTTTCTGTCACGCCACTTCGCATCAGTATATTTACGGTCGCGTGTTACACCGGGTGTCGGGTCAACTATCGCTGTCATTCGCGCGGCAATCCTGTTCATAAGGGTTGACTTACCAACGTTCGGTCTTCCGAGAATAGCAACAATCGGTAATAATTTCTTCCCCATCGCCTGATCATCTCCGTAAATGCTCGCGCAGAGCACGGGCAAGACCCGCGGAGCTGCTTTCAACTTCGATGGCCTCAACACCGCACTCCTTTTGAATTTCGTTGATATAAACCCCGTCAATAAACTTCCCGTTTGATAAGGCGATACTCGGGATAAACACTTTTGAAATCAAACTACCCCGAGCCTTTCTTTTTATTGTTTGTATTACATCTCGGCCCGGCATAAGACCTGATACATTAACGCGCTTGCCAAAAAGGTTATTTTCACATGTCAGTATAGGTACGAAGATCTTGTCACGCTCAAATATGCTCTTAAGGACCCACTCCCCCATCGGAGATGTGACTATGGCAATCCCTATAGCCTTATCGTTTCTTCCAGACATACACTTCAAGGAGTTGATTTCCTTTTTCCATTCATCGATAAATTTCCTTGCGAGTCCAATACCATTTTCAAGCTGGGGAAAATCCTCGTAGTATTCCACGGATGGAACATCCATGCGACAGATATAGAAGAACTCATCGGATGCAAAAGGCCCTGCGCTTTTGAATATTTTGCGCTTGCGCTCAAGTCTCTCAATAACTTCAAGCGAGGAATTTTCATCAAACGCATATTTTTCAGGAAGTCTTTTTTTGCCGACGCTGGATATTCCAACAGGCACAACACCTATCGATTTTACGCCTGGAAACCTCTCCTTTATATCATTTAGTGTATTATCGAGCATGTTACCGTCATTAAGACCTCTCAAAAGTACGATCTGTATGTGTATTTCAATTCTTTCCTCCAGAAGCTTTTTTAAAACCCTGAGCGCTTTATCAGAATGCCTGTTACCGAAAATTTTTTTTCTCAAAGACTGATCTGTTGCATGGAGGCTGACATATAATGGCGAAATTCTTTTCCTGATAATTCTTCGAATTTCATTATTTCCAATATTAGTAAGCGTAATGAAATTCCCACATAGAAAACTGAGACGGTAGTCATCATCCTTCACGTAAAGTTCAGGGGCAAGACCCTCAGGAAGCTGATCCACAAAGCAGAACAGGCACTTGTTATTGCATTTTATGACTCCATCGAACACAGGTGTTTCAAACTGTATTCCAAGTGGACCTTCACCTGTTGTCAAAGTGAGCTTTAATTTTAGGCCCTCTCGCTCGATGAGCACCTTATGCTTTCCTTCCGCAGCAAGGAAGTCATAGCAGTCGATAACATCTCTGGGGGGCTTTCCGTCTATCTTTAATATAAAATCCCCCCGGCGTATTCCGCTAATAAACGCCTGTGATTGTGGATCAACCGAGAATACCGGGGCTTTGAGGTTTGATACATGTCTCATCGTATTACCGTCCTGAAAAAAAGAATTTCAAAGAATTTCCCTTCGAGCTTGTCTGCAAGCATTGAAGTGCTTTAACCATATCCTTTTACGCGATAAGATATGACATCAGTTAAACGCATAACTAAATCCAAAACGATTAACCTAATACTCAAACTGGCACGAATTCTGTCACACACAGACCGGACTGGAGTTAGGCTATAATAAATTACCATCGATTATTTTGTTAATCATAGAGGATTTACACAAGGGGGAGATCGTGGCTGGGACGCAAATTGAAGAAATCAGAAATCTCGGGCTATTCGGTCATGGCGGAAGCGGTAAAACAACGCTTACCGAAGGCTTGCTTTATGCCTCTGGTGCTATAACGCGTATGGGAAATGTGGAGCAGGGAAACACGACCACTGATTTCGACGAGGATGAGATACGCAGGAAGATATCCATCAACTGCGCCATCGCGAACTCATCATGGAAAAAGAGCAGGATATTTCTTTTAGATACACCGGGATACCTGGATTTCATTGGGGATGCTATTTCATCCATTTACGTTGTCGATACCGCGTGCTTTGTTGTATCAGGCGTTGATGGTGTCGAAGTTCAGACCGAACTGATGTGGGAGAAAGCAAACGCAGCTGGCATACCTCGCATAATCTTCATAAGCAAGCTTGACCGGGAGCGCGCGAGTTTTGAAAGAACGCTGAAAGATATATCCGCAACCCTCAAAGGAAATACCGTTCCCCTGATGCTTCCAATTGGTGAAGAACACAACTTCAAGGGAATAATAGACCTTATCTCGTCTAGAGCCTTCGAAGCCTCCGGTCAGGGGAAAGTCACCGAAATACCTGTTCCTGAAGATCTTTCTGACGCGGTGGCAAAATATAAAGAAAAGATCGTGGATGCCGTTGCTGAAACAGATGACAGTTTGCTCGAAAAGTATCTTGAGGAGGGCGAACTATC
>JACVIW010000001.1 GCA_015711695.1 Candidatus Geohydrothermomicrobium daggyaiense | reverse complement strand
AGCTCATGGAGCACCCCTCGGCCCAGAAGAAGCCCGCTTAACAAAAGCGAACCTCGGCTTTGACCCGGACAATGAGTTCTTCGTTCCTGAAGCCGTCTTAAACCATATGAGGAAAGCAGTCGAAAAGGGTCGGGTATTTGAGGCGAAGTGGCAGGAAAAATTTGAGGAATACGCAAAAAAATTTCCGGATGACGCTCGCGAATGGAATCGAGTCATGAAAGGAGTACTTCCCGCTGGATGGAAAAAGAATCTTCCCTCTTTCGCGCCTGAAAGCAGCATTGCCACAAGGTCCGCTTCCGGAAAAGTTTTACAAGCTCTTGCTAAGGTCATCCCGGAATTGATAGGTGGTTCAGCTGATCTCGGTCCCTCAAATAACACCCTGCTGCCTGGCTATGAAAGCATTCGGAAAGGACATTACTCGGGAAGAAATCTGCATTTTGGTGTCCGCGAGCATGGAATGGCCGCCATGGTGAATGGGATGGCGAGGCACGGAGGACTGATACCATATTGCGGAACTTTTCTCGTGTTCTCCGATTACATGAGACCATCCATGAGGCTTGCTGCTATGATGGGCCTCCACATTGTTTACGTATTCACGCATGATAGCCTGGGGGTGGGTGAAGACGGGCCCACTCATCAGCCAGTCGAACAAATCTCCAGCCTGAGGGCGGTTCCGGGACTCACGGTAATCAGACCCGCAGATGCGAATGAAGTGGTCGTCGCCTGGGAACTCGCTTTGGAAAGAAAGAGCCCCACGGCTTTGATTCTCACCCGGCAGAATGTTCCCGTACTTGATAGGAAAGATCTTGCGGACGCTACAAACTTAAGGCGCGGTGGATATGTCCTCTATGAGAGCAAAAACAGCCCGAAAATCATCATAATTGCCACAGGCTCTGAGGTTTCGCTCGCGCTTGAGGCGGTGAAAAAACTTGAAAAAGGTGGCGTTTGGGCGAGGCTTGTCAATATGGGATCATGGGAAATATTCGAAGAACAGGAAAAGGAATACAAGGAGAGCGTCCTTCCCCCGGCGATAAGACACAGACTCGTTGTTGAAGCAGGTGTGAGCCATGGTTGGGGTAAATATCTCGGCCTTGATGGAAAATCATTATGCGTGGAGAGATTTGGATTGTCAGCGCCAGGAACAGAAGTAATGCGGGAGTTCGGCTTCACCGTTGATAACCTAGTTTCATTAGCGACTCAATTAGTTGAAAAAGAAGTCACCGGGTAAAAAGTTTCGAAAATACTAATGCAATGCCGAAGGTAAAGCATAACAAAGAACCTGATATTGCCGGTCTCCAGATCTCTGGTCACTGGGCAAAAGCTAAAGGTGATCCCTTTCTTTGAGCAGAAATATTGAGTTGGTTTTACCGGCGTTCCGATTTAATTTAAGCGATCCAACCAACATGAAAAGAGCAATACAAGAAGAGGACATGAAAAAAAGACTTAGGGCCGTTGTGTTTGCATTTTTATCCCTTACCCTTGCTGCATCAATGCTTTATTTATCGGGCTGTCAGAAAGGAAGCAGAGGGCAACAGGGAGCGGTTTTAGAGAAAAATGAGAGTGAATCGCTAAAGGCTGAAAAAAACAAATCGAGAGACGACACCCGGAGCGGCGAGAGCACAGGGAATTTGACAGACGAAAACATAAAAGGGGATCAACCCGCGGGGGAAACGCCTGATGAAAGAAACGTGGTAATACGCACCGCCGTTGCCGCCGCCAGAGAAAACAACCCATCTCTTCCCGAACTGCGCGTCCTCGCTGCCAAAATGGCAGCTGGCTGGGCCCGCGTTGACCTCGAACCTGTTGATCGATCGACTGACGCCGCAAGCGTATTTCTAAAGAAATCAGGAAATGAGTGGATTGTGGTAGACATGGGCACAGGTATAGGGCCTCAAGTTTATCCAGAAGCTCCCCGTGAGATATTTGAGTGACGAGTCGATAATTTAAAGATTCAGGGAAAGTTACGATTCAGGAAAAGATGGTAGCGGGGGCCGGATTTGAACCGGCGACCTCTGGGTTATGAGCCCAGCGAGCTACCAGACTGCTCCACCCCGCATCGCTCTTTTTCTACTATATATATATTTTATTTTATATATATTTATAACATCTATAGCTGCAAATACAATACCAGTTTAGATATAACTATAGTCTTAACAAGATCTTCAATTATGAAGTTTAGAGGCAGGGGCACGGTCTTCATTTAACGAATTAGAGTCCGCGAATATTTTACAAAAGAAGACAGATATTAACAAAAATAATAATTTGAAACTATCAAACCTTTTTCAACAATGCCGATAATATTATTACGAAAGTATTATCAAGCAACAATAATTAACAGAAACTATTGACCCTGGTGAGTTTGAAGACGATAATAGATACCACTTTAATAATATATCGTTTATTTATTATAGATTACAGCATATAGATTCCAGCAGGGTTTAACTCTTCCGCGTACCAGAGCGGTTTTTCGTTGAAACACATAAAGGCGGGATAATTTGGGCAAGAGGAAATATTTCCAGAATCTAACATGCATTATCGCTGCAGTGATGCTTGTGCTACTCTTGCCCTGCGTGCCATCTCTCGCTGTCCCAACAGACCTCGCATCCAAAAGCCAGCAAGCCGCGCAAATTTCAAGGGAAATTGATGAGCTCGACAGAGAACTTGAAATCGCTACAGACGCATACAACAGAGTCAAAACAGAGCTCGATGCGATTACCGAGAAAGTTGACCTGACGCGCCAGCGACTTTACGAAATTAGAATTAGCCTTAAAAAGCGACGCGAACTCCTTAACAGCCGAGCAGCTGAGATGTACAAAAACGGCAGGACAACCATGCTCGAAGTCCTGCTCAGTACCAGGGATTTCGCAGATTTCCTCCATCGGGCTGATTATGCCGCAAGAGTCGCTGAAAGCGACGCAAAGCTTATCAAGAGAATAAGAAAAGCACGAGATTCCGTCGCTGAAATCGAGCGCCAGCTTGCGGAGCAACAGCGACAGCAACAGGCGCTCTTACAGCAAGTAGCTGGGAAAAAGGCTGATATCGAGGCAAAACTTGCCGCGAGACAGGCTCTCCTCTCGAGCATAAACCAGGAGATCCAGAGGATCCTTGAGGAAGAGGCAAGAAGGAGAGATGCGGAAGCAGCGGCGCTTCAGCAAAAAGCGACGGAAGTTCTCGTTTCTGCTCCGGAAAGTTCCATCGCAAAAACCGCAATGAGGTATATTGGAGTTCCCTACCACTGGGCTGGAAATGGTCCGGGCGGTTGTCCCACTGGAGAGCATAGAATCTGCTTTGATTGCTCCGGGTTCACCAAATACGTTTACAGACTCCACGGCATTAACATTCCAAGAACCGCCGCAGCCCAGTTCGAGGCTGGCATAAAAATTCCGCTCTCACAAGCCCGTCCAGGAGACCTCGTGTTTTTTGGAATGCCTCCTCACCACGTCGGGATATACCTTGGCAATGACATGTTCATCCATGCGCCGAGAACCGGTGATGTCGTCAAAGTGAGCAGGTTATCGGCGCGTAGTGACTTCTCGGGAGTCTGCAGGTACAAAAAGCCATGATAATCCCCTCTTGGGCTCGGGAGATGTATTTCCCTGGAAGCTCATATTGTCAAAAGGCGCTGTCATTCATTGGGTGCGGAACGGTATTTATCGTCGATTTTTAATTAACGTTAAGCGATTATGATAAATAATCGCTGTTTTGATCAGGCAAAAGATGCACGATGGAAGTTTTTGTTTAGGTAAAAAAAATATCGCAAGGGTATACATCCTCTGTGTTTTATTTCTGGTTCTGTTTCTACTATTATCAGCCGCGATTTTTTCAGGATGCGCAACAGGTAGAAGAACCCAAACCGCAGTAACCGAGACCGAAAACATTGACACCCGGAGCAGCGCCGAAGATACAAGACCCTGGAGCTTTATTGTGTGCGGTGACCCGCAAAACAATTATGAGGTTTTCTCAAAAATTGTCGAGGCCGCCAAATCTGTTGATTTCATGATCATAGCCGGAGATTTAACTGGAAGTGGAACGGAACAGGAATTCGCCACGTTTTCATCATTTATGAAAAAGGGCGGGGTAAAGTTCTATGCGGTTCCCGGTAACCACGACGTTTCAAAGGCGCCAGCCGAATCCCTTTTCGCAAGATACGTGGGTAAGCCTTCGCAGTCTTTTTCGCATAAAAATTGTTTTTTCGTGTTAATAGACAACAGTTCACCGAAGAAAGGCTTTTCACGAGAGGAGAGAAGCCGGGTTGAAGAAGACCTTTTAAGCGTTAGAAAGATGCGTTACGACCACCATATCGCGGTGTGCCATGTTCCGCCAGGTTACCCTTATTCGCTTTTGACCGGAGAAGACGAAAGGTCCGCAGTGGCAAGCAACGAGGAAATTGTGCCAGTGCTAGTGAAAAACGGCGTGAAAGAGCTTTTTTGCGGACATTTCCACGCATTCAGGCGGTATGAGCAAAACAACCTCAAAATTACCATAACCGGTGGAGCCGGAGCGCCACTTCACGCATCCGAGAGAAATGGTGGCTATCACCACTACATCCTCGTGAAGGTCAGGGGAAACAACCTTGAAATAGAACCGGTCCGACTATGAAGGTAAGTATCAATTTCTCAAAGAAATTTTAATAATACTACAGTAAAATACAATGCTAGACCGCGAATAGAAGTTCTTACAGTTATTTGTTGACAACAATCTTTATGCCATGGAGGTTTACCGATAGAGTCATGAAGAAATCTTCAATAAAAAGCACGCTTCAGGATTTCTTCCATAGATATCCCGGCTCGGAGATCGTAAAAAATTTGAAGGATGGTGCTTCGCTCAACGTGAGTGTTGGTAGGCATTCATTCACGGTAGTCAAAAAGGATGGTGATATAGCCTTCGAGAATGGAGAATACCCTGCTGACATTTCAGTGAAACTGAACAAATCCGCACTCGAGTTCATTTGCTCCTCAAGAGATATTGATGACCTCATATCACGTGTTAAGAAGTGCACCAAATGCGATGACGATTCCTATGTCTTCAGTTACCGCGTAAACGCAAGCATTCCCGCTATAATAGCAAAAGGGTATTTTGCTTTCGCCAGGCGAATCGGTCTGTTTTAAAAGAAAAACTCTCTGGAAAATATCCTGTACGCCTTTACTGTGATTCCTTCTTGACCTGCTCTGCCAAGCTCTTAAGCACTTCGCCGAGCTCTCTTAGATATTCACCGTATTGTGCCCAGTTTCCGGCTTTTTGCGCTTCTGTGGCTTTCTCATAAAGTTCAAGAGCCCTGCTGGAAACCTCATTAAGGTTACCTGTTACTGGTTTTTGTTCTTCAACCATGCTTGGTGGCGCGCCCGTAAATATCCTCTCGAGAGCTTTTTCCAGCGTGGATTCCATCACGACCTGCTGCCCGTAGGCAACTATGACACGTTTAATCTGAGGTATTTTTATTTGTGCCGCCTGAAGGTACAGGGGTTCCACATACAGAATAGATCCCTCAATAGGAATGACAAGAAGGTTTCCCCTTATGACTTCTGATCCCTCCTGCCTCCAGAGGGATAATTGCTGACTTATTAGGGGATCCTGCTCGATTCTCCCCTCGATCTGTTCCGGACCATAAATAAGCTTCCCAGGAGGAAAAGCGAAATTTATGAGTTCGCCGTATTTTTCACCGTCCATCCTCGCCGCGAACCAGGAAATCATATTCTGCCTCTTATGCGGCACAAATGGGAGAAGAAGAACCATCTCCTCTCTACTCTCCCCGGGAAGCTTCATTATCAAGTAGTAAGGGACCATCTCTTGAGCGCTTTCATTGTAAGTCTCTTTTGGAAAATCCCACATATCTTCCTTATTGTAAAACTGGCGCGGGTCTGTCATGTGGTAAGTCCTTAGCATGTTTGCCTGGATAATGAAGTAGTCCTCCGGGTAGCGCAAATGCCGTTTTAGGCTCTCAGGCATTTTCTCAAAAGGGGTGAATATGCCGGGGAAGATCTTTCTATAGGTTCTTATTACCGGGTCTTTCTCATCTATGACGTAAAGCCAGACTTTGCCATTATAAGCATCAACAACAGCTTTAACCGAATTCCTTATGTAGTTGCCGAAGCCCTCTGTATGTTCACTGTAGGGGAAATAATCGCTGGTCGCGTACGTATCCAGGATCCAGTACAATTTCCCATCATCGTTTATGACAATGTATGGATCCCTATCCAATTTCAAAAAAGGAGCGCACCTTGAGACCCTTTCACGCACATCTCTGAAGTACAGAACCTGTGAACTCGGCCTGATCTGTCCGCTGAAAAGCATATTAGGGTCAAAAAATCTAATTGCGAAAAGAATCCTCCTCCACAGGTTCTTGACGTATACCCCTCCCCTCTCTTCGTATTTCGTGTAAACCTGTTTGTTTTCCAGAGGGTAGTCGAACTCGTCCTCGGTGGTGTCTACAACAACATAACCGGATGTCTGCTCTCCAAAATATATTCCAGGTTTGCTTAATTTAAGATCCGTCTCACTGCGCGGAGGTATATCCCTGAGGATTATGCGAGGATTACCCTCTTCTGTGACGTCGTTGCTGGGAGCGACCGCTACACCATAGCCATGAGTATAAACAAGAACCTGATTTATCCATGTTTTGGCGGTAGCGGGGAGGTTGCCCTGAATCATCTCCCGGGCAGCTATCATGACCTGTCTGTAAACACCATCAATCACATACCTGTCAACGTCCACATCAGTAAACCCGTAATACTGTCTTATAGCCTGCAGCTGTTGATAGAGGTCAAGCATGGGACGGGCATCCCAAAGCCGCACGTTATCTATTGTCAGACGATTCTTATTTATCAACTCCATGTTGAGTTTTTCATCAGCAGGATACGGTTTTGTCTTGACCTTATGGATATCGTATGCGATGCGGGTGAAATCTATGTTGTGCTTTAGATATGGAGCTTCAAGTCCCCTCTCGTTAGGTTTTACCCTGTAGTTCTGCATAATAAGGGGAACAAGCGAACCTGCGATAATTGTGACTATCACAAGCGAGCTGATGGCTATCAAAGGAAGAATCCATCCCCGGTAACGTACATTGGCGATGAGCACAACGGCCGCTACGATGGAAAGCACAAACAATATCCAGAGAGCTGGAATCCGCACTTTGAGATCGGTGTACCCGATACCGTAGACTGCCCCTTCCTTGTTAAAAAGCAACTCATACATGTTCAGTCTGTACATAAACGCTTTAACGAGAAATATCACAGCAAGGAGTATCGAAAGATGTCCCTTCACCTTTGGAGCAAACATTTCCCCACCACGCCTGAATCGTATCCCGCCCACAAGAAGATATATGAGGCTCGTGATGATAAATACGAAAATCAAGGAGCCCAGCAACCATGAAGCAAAGACCTTGAGAAACGGAAAAGTAAACATGTAGAAACCGGCGTCCTTCTGGAATATCGGGTCTACTTTACCGAAAGAGGAGTGATTTAAAAATTTTAGTACCAGTTCCCAATTGGCCCCCCATCCGAAGCCTGAGATAAAAGCGGTGAAAACGCAGAAGACAACAACAATGACTCTGACGAGCTTTGTCCAGGTCTCCTGAATCAGCTTTACAATGCCCTCGAGGGGAGAACCTTCAAGATCAATCCTCTGTTCGGGTGAAAGTTTTCTCGCGATCTGAATGTTGGTGAAAATTATCGCGAAGAATATCGCGCCGAAAAAAATCACCGAAAGTATTTTCGCGATGAGAGTTTTCCAGAAAAGGTTCTGGAAACCCAGCTGGTTATACCAGAGCGCGTCCGTATAAAAATCAGCAAACGGTGCTATTATAAGGAAAAAAATAATAATGAGCGCGACTATTACGAGAATGACTATCTTTGGCTTCGTGAGACCTTTTTTAAACCTCGCCCCGAAACCGGACATATCGGAATCACTAAATTTTCTAGACCATTCCTCCAAATCAATTATCCTTCGATTTCCAGCGCCCAAATCGTTTCACTTCCTTTTCGGCTATCCTTTTATAAGCCTCAACAACCGCAGGCATTACCTCCCCCGCTTTTCCCAAAAGTATAAGGTCCGCTATGGGGTCATAAGGAGTGCTTGCGATGTTAACGAAGATGATACGGGCTCCCCCTCTTTTTGCATAAGAGGGCAAAGAAGCCGCAGGATAGACTTCAAGCCCGCATCCGATAACAAGCATAAGATCACATTGACTTGCCAGCTCATTAGACCTCTGCAACACTGATGCATTCAGCGGCTCACCAAAAAGAACCACATCCGGTTTCACCACGCCGCCACAGATCACACACCTGGGTATTTCTCCACGGAATGCCGACTCTTTAATCTGCTCATATGTGTGTTGTTTGCGGCAACCGAGACAAGTGCCCGTCCGGAAAGTTCCATGAAGCTCAAGCACCTGGCCGCTTCCAGCCCTCTGGTGAAGGTTGTCGATGTTCTGGGTTATCACAGCTTCGCATTTGCCAAGTTTTTCAAGTTCAGCAAGAGCCATGTGAGCAGGATTCGGCTCAGCGTTCTCGAGCAAAGGGTGTAAATCGGCAGCCATCTCCCAGAACTTCGAAGGGTCGTTGATAAAGGATTCGAATGTGGCGTAAACGACCGGATCGTACCTTGTCCACAAACCGCCCGGAGATCTGAAATCAGGAATACCGGACTCAACTGAAATTCCAGCGCCTGTTAGAGCAACTATTTTCCCTGCCGCGTCAATCATTCGCGCGGCCTGTTCGATGATATCACTCTTAGCTCCCATTGAAGCCTCCATAGCTTATTTATGAAGCAGAAACAAAACCAATTTAAGCTTCATATGCAAGCACGAATTGTTGGTGCCTGATTTTGGAATAGTGTAACACACGAAAAGACAAGACTATCATGCTTAATGTCATGGAGAAACTTCATGGTATATAGGAAAACTCCTTGCCAGGCCCTGAACTTCTGACCGCACTTTCGCAAGAGCCATAGCATCGTGTCTTTTTTCAAGAGCTGTAGTAATCAAATCCCCAAGGAAATCCATGTGTTCGGGGTGCATACCCCTGGTTGTTACCGCGGGTGTGCCAATCCTTATGCCGTTTGTGATATTAGGTGGTGCAGGATCGTAAGGTATCTCATTCATATTCACGTTTATGTCAACGGAATCAAGTATTTCCTGCGCTTCTTTTCCGGTAATGCCCATGGGTCTTAAGTCAACAACAAATAAGTGAGTATCAGTACCCCCCGAGACAATCCTTAGCCCGTTTGAAGCCAGCTTGTCCGCGAGAACCCTTGCGTTTAGAACCACCTCTTGAGCGTATCTTTTGAATTTCGGCTTGGTAGCTTCCTTAAAACAAACAGCCTTAGCCGCTATAACATTCATCAAAGGCCCACCCTGGACCCCCGGGAAGACAGAGGCGTCAATTTTTTCGCCATGTTCTGCCCGCGCGAGAATAAACCCGCCCCGTGGACCCCTCAGCGTTTTGTGTGTTGTGCTTGTCACCACATCCGCGAAAGGAATCGGACTCGGATGGGCTTCTCCCGCTACCAACCCGCTAAAATGTGCCATGTCCACCATCAAAACCGCTTGAACAGCATCCGCAATCTGACGGAATTTCTCAAAATCTATCAACCTGGAGTATGAACTGCCTCCGGCAACAATGAGTTTCGGTCTTTCCGCTTCGGCAATCGCTCTTATCTCGTCGTAGTCAAGCACTTCCGTTTCTCTGTTCACGCCATAGTGAACAACCCTGTAAAGCTTGCCGGAAAAGTTAGATTTCGCCCCGTGCGAAAGATGGCCTCCAGAAGATAAATCCATCGTCATTATCGTGTCACCCGGCTTTAGCAATGAAAAATAAACTGACATGTTTGCTTGAGTACCGGAATGTGGCTGAACATTTGCGTGTTCGCTCCCGAAAAGACCCATTGCTCTATTCCTGGCAAGTTCCTCCACCCGGTCAGCAAATTCACAGCCAGAGTAGTAGCGCTTCCCGGGATAACCCTCCGCGTACTTATTGGTTAGCAGAGATCCCGTTATCTTCAAGATCACAGGCGGTGCGTAGTTCTCGCTTGCGATAAGATTGATCTTTGCCTGTTCCCTATTAAGCTCACCTATTAGTGCTTCGTATATCTCCGGGTCGGAGCGTTTTAAGAATTCAAGATACCCTTTCATTTGCACCCCCGATTGGAATCATTGCATATTTTATGGCCTATTGGAGACATTGAACAATATCTGAATCCTGGAATTCACCAGTGCCAGGCCAGTCATAACCGCTATTTTTTTTTAAGCTCACGTTCAATTTTTGATATTTTGCCAAGACGCCTCACGTGTCTCTTTTCGCCGCGTTTCTCCCCGGCGAAACCTGTCTCAAGAAAAACCCGGAGAATGGACAATGCCAGATCCACACCCACAACCCTGCCCCCGAGAGCAAGAACATTTGCATCATTGTGCATACGCGCATATCTCGCGCTGAACTCATTTGAGCAGAGAGCAGCCCTTACTCCCGGGAACTTATTCGCGACTATGGACATTCCGATACCGGTGCCGCAAATAAGGACACCGAAGCGCGCATTGCCAGAACTTACGTCTCGCGCTACAGGCTCAGCGAAATCAGGGTAATCGCATGGCTTATCAGAAAGAGTGCCCCGGTCTATCACCTGATATCCCTGATTCAGCAAGAATCTGGCGATCTCTTGCTTGAGCTGGAAACCCGCATGGTCGCAACCAAGCGCAATGGTGACGTTATGGTCTGACTGTACCATCAATGACCTCCATGCTCGAATGCAAAGATTCTAACATACGGTGTGATGTAGATAATCGGGTTCCGAAAAGGAGCGAACAATCATTCGGCCAAAACGAGAATAAAAGGATACTCTTAAACACTGGAAGTCTTGCCTGCTACTTCCGGGCATTTTCAAGCGCGCTCATTATCACTTCCTTTTTAATTGCGCCTTCTCGCAATATCTTGATGCCACGTGTCACATCAACAACCGTGGACTCAATACCCACTGGGCAGCTGCCAGCATAAATGACAAAATCAACAAGTCGAACGAGCCGTGGATCAATTTCATCTGGTTCTTTTGGCGCTGGCTCTCCGGAGAAATTCGCGCTCGGTGCTATTAAGAATCCTGAATTCCTTATTAACTCAAGGGCGAGCGGGTAATCCGGCATTCTCAAGCCTATCCTGTCTTCAGGCTGGAATACCAGTTTGGTTTTTGGTTTTCTGAACATGACTATGGTGAGCGCGCCTGGCCAGAAACGTTCGATCAATCTGGTGCAGATTTCCCCCTCGATCACGGCGATCTCAGAGGCATGCTCCACACTTGAAACCTGAACGGGAAACGGCTTGGAAAAAGAACGCATCTTCAATTCGTAAACTCTTTTTAGTGGATCCGGGTTCGTGGCAAGAGCGACTATGCCGTAAACGGTATCTGTCGGGATAATGCCTATGCCACCCGATTTCAAAATATCTGCGGCTTCAATGATTTTATCGTTAGGAATTTTTCCGTTTTCGGCAACTATCTCGAGCCTCATGAAAACTCCCTACTACAGCAATCAGCGGGATTTCCTCGCGACCATAACCCTTGTCCTTCCGCTGAGATCTTCGAAGAATTCAACATCCCCCCAGGGGTCAGAAATAAAGGATGAAAGAGCTTCGATATGTCCGGGATCGGTCTCGAGCAGAAGAAATCCTCCATCATTTAAGAAATCCGGGGCGCGATCAATAATTTTTTTTGTGACAAAAAGACCATCATGTCCACCGTTTATTGCTTGCGCCGGCTCAAAAAACCTCACCTCGGGATCGAGACTGCCAATCAAAGGCTCAGCAATATATGGCGGGTTTGAAACTATCATGTCAAAACGGTCAACTGTTGAATCCAGGGCGCAGAATAAATCGCTTAATACAACTTTGGCGCGATTCAAGATCCCGTGGTTTTCCAGGTTCTTTTTTGCGATTTTCAGGGCGAGCGGACTTATGTCCACCGCGGTAACGTGAGCATCTTTCCATAGCGAAGCGATCGCAACGGCTATATTCCCGCTACCTGTCCCGATATCAAGAACTCTCACCTGCCCTGCGTCAATGAGCGGAAGTATCTCAAGAGCCTTTTCAACCAGAGTCTCGGTCTCGGGACGCGGTATGAAAACACCAGGGGTAACTTCCAGGTTCAAACCGAAAAATGAAGTGGTGCAGGTTATATACTGCAAGGGAAATCTTCTGCCCCTGAGCTGCACTCTGTCAAAGTACTTCTCTGCCATCTCTGGCGAAATATCCTCACCGTATCGAGCGTAAATCTCGCTACGGGAAAGGCGCAGTGTATCCTCGAGTATGACTTCTGCGTTCACCCTCGCTGATGTTATCCCGTTTTCTTCAAGATATGAAGTAGCAGCTTTCAAACACTCCCAATATTTCATGATTCCGCCATCTCCCTGAGCGCTCTTACTCTTTCATCCTCAATAAGCACATCGATCAATTCGTCAAGATCGCCGTCGATTATTGAGTCAAGTTTATACAGAGAAAGTCCGACCCGGTGATCGGTCACACGCCCTTGCGGAAAGTTATAGGTCCGTATTTTCTCGCTTCTCTCACCGCTTCCTACCTGGCTCTTTCTTTTCTGTGCTTCTTCATTGGCGCGTCTTTTGCGCTCTTCATCGAGCAACCTCGCTCTGAGAATACGAAGAGCCTTTTCCTTGTTCTGGAATTGGGACTTCTCATCCTGGCACGTGACGACAATACCGCTCGGCTTGTGCGTGACCCTTACTGCTGAATCAGTCGTATTGACAGACTGACCACCCGGGCCGGTGGAGCGGAACACATCTATTTTCAAATCGGCAGGGTCAATTTCCACATCCACCTCTTCGGGCTCTGGCAGAATAGCGACCGTGGCTGTTGATGTGTGAATCCTGCCTCACGATTCTGTCACCGGAATTCTCTGCACCCTGTGAACACCGGATTCGAATTTCATCCTCGAGTGGACATCGTCACCCTTTATGGAGAAAATAACCTCTTTATAACCACCCATGTCAGAAGGGGAAGATGACATCTGCTCAACATTCCAGCCTTTTCTTTCCGCGTATCTTGTATACATCCTGAATAAATCCGCAGCGAAAAGAGCCGCTTCGTCGCCGCCCGCGCCCGCTCTTATCTCAACGATGATATCCTTGCCCGCATCCTCATCCTTGGGTATCAACATTATTCTCATTTTCCGGGATGTATTTTCGATTTCCTCTTTGAGCCGGCGCACCTCATCCCGCAAGAATTCGACCATCTCGGGGTCGTTCTCGGAGTTAAGCATTTGCTCCGCATCTGTTAGTTGATCTGATAACGTCCTGAAATGATCGTAGAGAAAAACAATTTCCTCGATCGAAGCCCTCTCTTTCACCAGCCGCACATACTGCTTGCTATCAGCGAGCGTGTCGGGATCAGCAAGGATGCCGTCTATCTCTTCAAGTCTTTTCTTGAGCGCCTCGAGTTTGTCGAACATATTTTCAACCAGATTTCATCTCTCCTTTCCCGTGATAACAAAACAAAACCCTTTTTGCCCAATTTAAAAGCATTCCACAATCCCGAATATACACACACCGCATATTCGATAAATTATCTCAAAAGCAAGGGATTTCCTGTAATAAATTATCGCATATCTCTTTGCGGGACTCCTCATGTATGTGGGACGGAGTAGCACTTAAGATTTAGCAGTAAGAAACCTTCACGATCTTTAAACCACCTTTCCTGAGAGCGACAGAGCGCTTTATGCCGGCACCAGGTTTTCATTGCTATCTGCCTTTTTCAGCAATAGGAAGTAAGTTGAAAGTCACGCGTCAGAAGCTTTCGTCAGAAGCTTTTTAAGACTTCTTCCTGGCTTTGTAACAGCGAGCTTAAGAATCTCTTTCTGTCCTTTTTTCCCGCATAACTTTTGACCTGGCATCGAAGCCCGTCAGTCGCCTTGAGATGAATCAACCTGGCGATCTTTCCGCCCCATTTTCCGGAACGCTTGAGCATGCGCTCGACTCTCAGCGAACTGAACATGGTGATCGTGGCAACCTTCCTCTTCCACGTCAAGTTAAAGGCTTTACTTCCTTACCATTACCTCCCTGTCAGTAAAACCGTTTAGCGCTGTGGTAAATAGCCATGATAAGATTTCCAGCTATTGTGGACCTTGTCTTTCAGGAAATTTCAGTCTCCGCTAACACTTCCGGGCGTTTTCTGCTTCGCGAAATGTTTTTCACGGGGAAGCCTTGCTTCTCCCTGTCTATTTTCAACAAAATGATTTTGCATGTCTCCACTTTTCAGGGGGAGAATAGAAAGCTTGAAGCCCTGGAATTCTGCTTGAGTCTACGCCTCCGCACTATTTCAGGGCTAACAACCCAGCGCCACCCTGCGCGCCGCCTACTACCCGCCAAACTTTTACCGCATCGCACGTCAAACACAAATAACGCGTTCCTTCTCAATCAAAGGATACAAACAAGGAGTTTTCGTGGGCAGGATGATTGAAGAGCGGTTTTTGTGAAAATGAACACGGCAGAACAGAAGCGAGGTAAGAGTGAGGCACCAGGGGTAAGAGAAAAGAAGACTCAGAGAATCAGGCCTGCTTTTGGAAAGCGGGGGAAGAAAGAAGGGTAAGGTTTAAGAATGTGGATTCAGGCAAACCAGCAAGAGAGTGTGGAATGCTTGAAAAGGCGCATGGCTATAGATTACGGTGCTTTTGAGGTTTGTCAGACTTCAAATAGTCCCTGATCTTCAAGCTGATCAGGACTTCTTTGAGGATTTTGACTTCGTCTCCAGATGCTGGGCGTATCTTCTCCTGAACCTCTCAACCCTGCCGCCTGTGTCCACGAGTTTCTGGCGCCCTGTGTAGAATGGATGACACTGTGAACAAATCTCCACATGTAATTCAGAGCGGGTTGAACGGGTGACAAATGTCTCGCCACAGGAGCAACGAACGATCGCTTTCATATATTCAGGGTGTACTCCCTTTTTCAAATTAACTTCACCTCGCATGTAAAATCGAGCACATGTTAGCATAAGCGGTTTTCGCTAACAAGGCTCATATATTCATAAGTCCACAAAGGCTCAGCCGTCCAGCGTTACAGCAGTAGCAAAGACTCATTTCAAGACTTACTTAAGTCCCTGCGCGTCTTTGATCTGGGCAAGGAATTCAGCGTTGCTACGTGTCTTTCTGATCCCATCAATCAAGAGCTCAATCGCTGCGCTCGGGTCAAGTGAATGAAGGATTCGCCTGAGCCGCCAGACCTTTGTTGCTTCATCAGGATCGAGTATGAGTTCCTCTTTTCTAGTTCCAGACTTTTCTATATCGATAGCCGGAAAGATCCTCTTGTCTGCCAGTTTCCTGTCAAGGTGAATTTCCATGTTGCCGGTACCTTTGAATTCCTCGAAAATGACCTCATCCATCCTGCTTCCTGTATCCACAAGCGCGGTCGCGATGATAGTAAGACTCCCACCGAACTCAATATTCCTCGCCGCTCCAAAGAAGCGCTTTGGAGGAAAAAGAGCGGTAGAGTCCACTCCGCCTGAAAGGATGCGCCCGCTTGCCGGGGTGCTCAAGTTATATGCCCTGGCAAGCCTCGTTATGCTATCAAGCAAAATCACAACATCCCTGTTATGCTCTACGAGTCTCTTTGCTCTTTCGAGCACCAGTTCAGCAACAGCAATATGGTTATCGCTCGGCTGGTCGAAAGTGGAAGATATTACCTCACCCGTGACCGACCTCTCCATGTCGGTTACCTCCTCGGGTCGTTCATCAATCAGCAGGACCATCAGGTAAACCTCAGGGTTATTGTCGGTTATGCTGTTGGCTATCTGTTTCAAAACTGTCGTCTTCCCGGCTTTTGGTGGTGAGACGATTAGACCACGCTGTCCCTTCCCTATGGGAGCAATCAGATCGATTATTCTCCCGGTTATAGAGGAGTTTTTCGTCTCGAGCCGGAGCCGCTCCATCGGATAGAGGGGCGTCAACATCTCGAACTGTTTCCGGTGCATCGCGACTTCCGGGTCGTCGCCGTTTACCGACTCTATCCTTAGCAGCGCGCTGTACTTTTCTGAATCCTTCGGCGGTCTTACCTGCCCCTTAACCTCATCTCCTCGCTTGAGACGGAACCTCCTTATCTGGGACATTGAGACGTATATGTCTTTTTCGGACGCCAGATAGCCTTGTGTTCTCAAGAATCCGTATCCATCGGAAAGAATGTCAAGAATCCCGCTTCCTACACCCTCGGTAGGTTCTTCTTTGGCCGGTTTTGCCTCTGTTTCGACCTGTTCATCCACAGCTACCTCAGCAGTCTTTTCGTCATTAAGAGCGCCAACTTCACGGAGTATCAGGTCGATTAGTTCTTTCTTTCGATACTTCTTAACACCCTCGATCTCAAGAGCTTGTCCGATTTCTTGAAGCTCACTTAAGAGCTTGTCTTCAAGAAGTTTTCTGTCAACAACGTCCATTGCAGGTATAACCTCCTTAATATTTATCTAATCTAAAGGTTCTTTATCTTCTCCCAATCCGCTTTGAAACGTTCTATTCCGATATCGGTCAAGGGATGCCTCACCATCGCTTTGAACACATCATAGGGAATAGTCGCAATATGCGCGCCAATAAGTGCAGCCCCAACAACATGCTGCGGATGCCTCAAAGATGCTGCGATTATTTGTGTGTCAATCCCGTAATATTCAAATATCTCTACGATCTCTTCAAGAACCCGGAGACCGTCATTTCCCATGTCGTCAATCCTGCCGAGAAAAGGACTAACATATGTCGCCCCGGCTGAAGCCGCGAGCAAAGCCTGATTTGCCGAGAAAACGAGGGTACAGTTCGTCTTAATATTTTCATCGGAAAGCGCTTTTATTGCCTTAAGACCCTCAACGCAAATGGGTATTTTAACATTAATATTAGGAGCGATAGCAGCAAGCTTTCTGGCTTCTTCTACCATTCCCTGCACATCCTCAGACACGACTTCTGCGCTTACGGGTCCCCTCACAAAAGAAGTGATTTCCTTGATACAATCGACGTAACTCCTGTTTTCCTTTGCTGCAAGAGTCGGGTTTGTCGTTACCCCTTCCAAGACCCCCCAGCTGTGTATTTCTTTTATGTGCTCAACGTTGGCAGTATCAATGAACAACTTCAATTCATACCTCCTTTTACGGGTTAAACCGGTTGAATTGCTCGAAGAATTGCCAGAGCGCTATTATTTAAAAACTCTCAGGCCTTCAAACCCTGAGAACCAATGACTTCGCCCTGATCTGCGGTGCCCTCTCCAAAAATACTGTTTATAACAAACTCCACAATTTCGCTGACGGTGTTATCAAGATTGTAACAGTGAAAAACGGGCACATTCTCTCTTTGGGCAAGCTCAAGAACATACTCCTGAATCTTCCTAATGGAAGAAAGATTTTTTATGTATCTGTAGTAAGGTCTCGCGCCTTCAGTCTCAACCTCACGGATCTCAAAATGACTCCTGTGCTGGGCTTCATCATCAACAGCCAAAACCATCTGCAGAACGTAAGCGTCCTGGAAAGCGGAAGGCTCGATAATTCCAGGGACTATGTGGGCTCCTTCGACGATAAAGTTTGTCCTCTCCAGAGCAGCACGTTCGATAATTGCCCTTATCCCTACCCAGACCATCGCCGCCTGCTCCAGAAAACCGAGTATTACCTTGTCAGTTGTTTGAGGAAGTGGGATTCTCATTGATTCGTGAGCGTTAAAAGAGGAGCTGTAAAGAGCAGGCATCAAATCGGGAGAAAAAAGAGCCCGCATTACTTCCCTGATAACATCAGTAGAAACCTGTCTGATAATACCGAGTCTGTTCGCAAGCATTGTAGATACCGTCGATTTTCCAACCCCCGTAGCACCACCTATAAGGAGAATTATTGGGCGGTTGAGTGTGGCAAGCGACTGCCATTTTCTGTAAATCTCAACATAGCGCGCACCAGCTTCCCTTTCAAGAATCAGCTCCGCGGTTTTCCTGACGTGCTCCATCGTGACCTCTGGATTTCCCTCGTCACGAAGAGTCTCATGAATCACAGAGGCGATATGATAAGCCCTGTCCGGTGGAAGACCGGTAGCCATCAAAGTGGTAGCCATCAATCCCTTTGAATAAGGTAGATGATGCTCCTCATCAGTGATTATTATTTTTTGAAGCCTCTCAGCCATACAGGCGACCTCCATTTTTGGGGCAGCACACCCGCACTATTTAACTCATCCCATCCAGCCTCTTCTGGCAGCGCTCCCTGGCAACCGACAGGAGTTTTCCAATTTCCTCGTCGAGGTTCCCCTCGATAGACACCGGGATGTTGTCCATATACACCAGATCAATCCCCATCTCTTTTGCCATACACGAGACCGTATCGACGCCAGCCGCCTTCAATTCGGTCACAAGAACTTCCGCGCCCCGCAGGTCTTTTAATTCATCCCTCAGTTTTTTCCTGTTAGCGAGATTTGCGCTTGAACCTACAACGTCGGCTTTATACTTTTTTTCGAGATGCTTGACCTGGATTTGTACTGCCCGATCGGGCGCCGTACTTGTTAGGAATACCTTCCTGCCCCTGATATCTCCGAGAGGTCGAGGTCTGAAAACAGTCTTTAGAACTCTTGCCTCGGGATTTATGGACTTGATCCCGTCAACCAATCTTTGAATTTTCCTGCCGGGTACAAGAAAATCCTCACACATTGTAACCAGAACCAGGTCTGAAAGCAACAGCTTGCAAGGACCAAGGTATCCAAGAACGTTTTCAATCGGTTGAATCGCAGAAACAACAAGAAGCGCCGCGTCAACGCCCACAGGCGGTATCGTCGCGCCGCTTCCCTCACAAAGTACCACATCGCATTCAATCCGCGAGACCAATCGCGCCCCTTCCTGAACGTTTGAGAAATAGGGCATTCCAACCATCCCCCCACCGCATCTTCTGCACCCAATCGCGCGTGCCCTTCCCATCATAGCATTTTCGAAGTGATCGCTTGCTGCGTGTATTCCTTTTCTGGCAGTCCGGATAAGGAAATCGTCGTCTATCTGGTAAGGTTTATCAATTAACTCGGGGGCCGCGGGTCCTCCTCTTCCCATGGTAAGCACGCATGGATTGAAGCCTTTTTGAATGAGAAACCTCAATACGTATGCCGATATTGCAGTCTTTCCAACCCGTTTACCGGAACCCCATATTCCTATACCAGGCTTATCAAAAAGGAATGGAAAATCAGGAGCATCGAATTTGAAATCGGCACCAGCATAGGACACGCCCGAAGCGAGAACGATGCTGGCTATCCTAAAGCGTTCAGGGTAACTGAGGACAGGTTCATCTGAAAGGTCGATTACCATCTCGATATCATGATTTGAAATAGCGACAGAAACAGCCTCGAAAGGCGTTTTGCCCGTATAGATAGGAATGTTCTTATAGTTTATTGTCTTAAGATCCTCAAGTTTCTCAGCTCCACCAAGAAAAACAATCGCTGAAATCAGAAAACTCTGTTCACTCTCGAGAAAAGAAAAGGTGTCGAGAATCACGTCCGAGTAATGTTCTCCATCAACGAGCACAATAACAGGTTTTTTCTTATCACCCATGGATATCCCCGTGCAGAAGGGTCAAACAACAGATTACGGAAAAAGCCCCTCTTCGGCGGAGGCGTCAACATTTATGTTTTTACTTTTGGGTTTAACGGGAAACCTTACAATCTCCATGCTTTCGCCAAATGGGTGCTTCCTTGTAACACGACATTCTCGGTCCACGATTTCTACTATGTTGTAGCAAGGCCTCGCATAGCCTCTGAGGCGGAGGGAAGAAACCGTTCCAACGTTCACAACATAGAAATCCTCAAAGTGCCATGCGTGGGGAACGTGTTTGTGACCGGCAAGCACAAGATCCACACCAACATCAACGCAAAGTTTCAGGAAATCACCAGCGTCTTCAATTATATTCCTCTCCCTTCCGGTTCCAGGAACAGGCAACAGGTGGTGGTGAAGGGCAACGATTTTGAAATCTTGAGGCTTGTTTAATTTCTCAACCATCCACTTATAGTTTTGTCTCCCGAGTCTTCCCTGGTCAAGGTCTGGCTGAGAAGAATCCAAGGCGACGAGAGTCACTCCAGGCAGATAAACAACATTGTTCCTATCTCCAAACATATCCTCGAAGTGAACATATCCCACGTTTCGTGAATCGTGATTCCCGGGTATAACTGAAATCCTTTCGCACTCAAGGTTTCTTAAGAAAGCCTGGGCAGCGGAATACTGCTGCCTGAAACCGTCATTAGTAATATCCCCCGACACAAGGACGATATCCGGCTTTATCTCGTTTATCTCAACTATGGCTCGGTTTAACAGATTGGAAACGAAATGGTTCGAGCCGATATGAATGTCCGATATATGGGCAAGTTTTATTGCTGTTTTTCCCGGCATCTTTTCTGCTTCGCACATCTTCGCTTTTCCTCTCTCAAATGCTTGGATTTTACCGCTTGCATGCTCCATTTAAAAAATCTTCAATCTCCTCAACGAAACGTATAAAACTATCGTGAAAAAAAACCTTTTTCCAAAACTTTTGTCGCCACCACAAGCGGAAGCAACTCATGTCCTTCCTCGATATGCAGCCCAGAAAGTTGTGCTGATCTCTCAGAGAAAGTGTTAAACCCCCCTTCTGGAATACCTGAACCGCATAAAGCGAACGGGACCGGGGAACTGTCATGTGTTCGCGTAAGGATAAAGGTTGGATGATCCGGGCAAACCAATAATCTCGACTTTTCCGCAGTGTCAGCAATAAAATTAAGAACCCTGCCAACAACCAGTTTATCAAATCTTTCGATTGCCTTTATCTTTTCTTCTACGCTGCCCATATGAGATGCTTCATCAGGGGCTTCGACATGAACATAAACGAAATTTTGCTCTTTTAACACTTCAATCGCGGCTTCGCCTTTCCCGGCGTAATTTGTGTCAAGGTACCCCGTCATTCCCGGAACATGCACCCTCTTAAGACCGATAAGTTTTCCGATTCCACAGACAAGGTCCACCGCGCTTATGATTCCCCCGGTAAGTCCGAACCTTTTTTCAAAACTCTCAAGCACCATCTTTTTGCCCTGTCCCCATAACCATACCATGTTTACCGGGGGAAGACCGTTCTCCTTCCTTCTCGCGTTGATATTGCATTCCGTAAGAATTTCGCGCGAGTGCTCCATAATTGAAATGAGAACATCAGAACCATCACCCGAAGGCAGGTACTCATCTATGGGCATACCTGTGATGTCGTGAGGAGGAGTACACTTAACAGCCTCATATGACCCTTTGATAAGAAGAATATTCCTGTAGGAAGTCCCCGCATAGAATCTCATCCTGTCATCTGCAATTCTTTGATTTAAAAAGTCTATGAAAAGCAAAGCATCATCCTGGCCGATATGCCCGGCGCTGTAATCAACCATTATATCGTTCTCAACCGTGACAAGATTACATCTGAACGCGGTCCAGCCATCCGGTATATCTATTCCGAGATTCGCAGCCTCTATCGCCCCACGTCCGGTTAGAAATCTTTTCGGGTCGTACCCCAAAAGAGACATATTGGCGACATCGCTCCCAGGCGACATTCCATCAGGAATAGTTTTAAGTGTTCCGGTTATTCCCTGCCTGACGACTTCATCCATGTATGGGGTTTGCGCGGCTTCCAATGGCGTTTTTCCGCCGAGCTCCTCAATGGGAAGGTCTGCAGCGCCGTCGGGAACAAGAACGGCAACTATCAACTGTCCACCTCCGCTAAAGACACGTGAGAAGTGCCTGGCTGATTATGATACTGATCTTTTTTGATCTTGATACGTCTGATAAAACACTCAACCTTACGCTAATGTGATTAATTGTTCTGAGAAATTATCATTTCTAAAATCCGATCCGTATCTGGCTCGACTACAGGCGGTTGTGGAGACTCCGCGACAGCCCTATCAGGGTCTTTCAAACCATGACCGGTGAGTATGCTTACCACCCTCACGCCCGAAGGAATCATGCCTGATTTCCTCATCTTAATCAAACCTGCGAGAGAAGCAGCGGAAGCCGGCTCAACAAATATGCCTTCCTTTGAGGCAAGCATATGGTAAGCTTCTAGAATCTCGCTGTCGCTAACCATATCTATCTTCCCCTTTGATTCCTCCGCCGCGCGAACTGCTCCTTGCCAGGAAGCGGGATTTCCGATTCTTATCGCGGTAGCGATCGTCTCAGGATTCTTCACGGGGTAACCTCGGACTATCGGTGCTGCACCTTCAGCCTGGAAACCGAAAAGTTTCGGTAGGGAATCAATCTTACCCGCAGCATAGTAGTCACGGTATCCTTTCCAGTAAGCGGTTATATTACCCGCATTGCCAACAGGAATAACCTGGATATCTGGCGCTCCGCCCAGAGCATCGCAAATCTCAAACGCTCCAGTCTTCTGGCCTTCTATTCTCATTGGATTGACGCTGTTAACCAGAACGACCTCGCTTCTTGAAGCGATCTCTCTGACCACTCTCAATGCCTCATCGAAATTGCCATTAACAGCCAGAACCTGCGCCCCGTGTATAAGCGCCTGAGAAAGTTTGCCAAGGGCAATCGCTCCGCGCGGTATCAGAACCGCGCACCTGATCCCGGCAGCTGCCGCATAGGCTGCTGCTGATGCCGATGTGTTGCCGGTTGAGGCACAAATCACAGCGCGTGCGCCCTCTTCGAGCGCTTTACTTATAGCTACTGTCATCCCGCGGTCCTTGAATGATCCTGTTGGGTTTAAGCCCTCATATTTGAAATAGACCTCTACGCCTAATTCATCCGAAATTCTTCTCGATCTGATCAGAGGGGTATTTCCCTCAAGAAGAGTGACAACCGGAGTGCTTTCAGTTACAGGAAGAAATTCCCTGTACTCGTTTATCACTCCTTTCCACAGATTTTTGTTTTGACCTAAAGAATCACCCGATTTCATAGCTCCCTCCTGGCGCTTTGAAAATCCATTACCAGGATGTAAACGGACTTTCCGGATTCCTCATTCGAGACTCAGAAATGAGAGTCGAATCACGAGAAGAAATTCAGATTTGATCGAACCAGATAGACGCTCTTTGCTCAGACGGATACAATTTTTTCGTTCACTCTTTGAAAAGGTTAACAGAACGGTCATGAATCTCTGTCAGCGAAGACGCTTCGAACCGCTAAGCATTCTGCGATTTACTCTCTGAACCTGACTCGACCCTTATAACACTTGGTATTTCAAGTACCACGTCAAGTTTTTCCAGTCCATTCTTTGCTTTCATGAAGTTACTTTCAATAACTTCATGGGTAATTAAGATAATCTGTGCGCTGTCACCAATTCCCTTCTGGACAACACTTTCAAGGCTTACATTATTATCACCGAAAACGCCGGCTATCCTGGCAAGGACGCCGGGTTTATCAATGACCCTCAAAACCATATAGAAACGTGTAACCGTATCCCCGATGGGTTTTATGCTGGCGTCTCTGAGCCAGTAAGTTCTGGTCGAAATCGGAGGTCTCCCGAGATTCCTGGCAACGTTAACAACATCCCCGAGAACAGCCGTGGCAGTCGGAAGGGATCCCGCTCCCTGACCGTAAAACATAAGTTCCCCTACAGATTCTCCCACGACAAATATCGCATTAAAGTTCCCGTTGACGCTTGCGAGTGGATGTGAGTCAGGAATCATGGTTGGATGGACGCGAGCGGAGATCAGATCGTTTTCGCGGACAGCAATAGCAAGAAGTTTAACAACAAAACCAAGTTCCCGTGCATTTTCCAAATCTTCGGGCCGAACCGACAGGATTCCCTCGCGGTATATTTCCCTCGGAGTGCCCCCTCTCTTGAAAAGTATCGAACACAGTATCGCGAGTTTGCTCGCAGCGTCAAATCCCTCAACGTCAGCTGTGGGATCAGACTCCGCGAAGCCAAGCCTCTGCGCCTCCGCGAGTGCTTGATCGTAAGCACTCCCTTCACTGCTCATTTTCGAGAGAATATAGTTAGTTGTTCCATTGACAATACCCATTACTTTTAGAATATTGTCTCCACCAAGAGATTCCTCTAAAGGACGTATTAGTGGTATCCCTCCGCCAACTGCAGCCTCAAAACGCACATGTGATCCTGTTTGTGCAGCTTTAGCCATAAGCTCTCTTCCGTGATTCGCAATAATCTCTTTATTGGCTGTGACAAGGTGCCTGCCGCTCGAAATAATATCCAGAGCGAGACTGAGAGCTGGCTGAATCCCTCCCATTACCTCCACAAATATATCAATGCTTTCGTCACTGATTACCTGCCCCGGGTCGGTCACCATTATTTCTCGGTCCACCTCGAAAGGTCGAGGCTCATAAGGATCCTTAACAAGAATTCTCTTCACCTTCAGGGGCTTTCCCGCCGCCTCGGTTAGTTCGGAGTAATTCTTTTGAATAAGATGATAGACGCCCGAGCCAATCGTCCCGCATCCAAGAAGCCCTATATTTATGCAGTCCTGGCTTCCCCTCATGTCTGTTCCCTTAAACCCTATCGAAAGAAACTAAAAGTATACCCCTTATCCCTCAAAAAATAAGAAATCAGAGTTATCTCGACAAAAAGAGTTTAACATAACTGCTCATATGGATTCAGTGGTTTTTGAGAGTCCTTCAGAACAATGGAAAAGCCTTTATTAGTGACTTATAAACGCGACGCATAGAGATAAAGAAAACAGTGGAACACCGATATAAGCCCTGTGTTATACTTAGTTTCGCCTGACCGGAAGGGGGGTCTGACTTGGAGCCGATACTTCAGGTCGCGCTTGATTTTGTTGACCTTGAGAGAGCAATTGAAGTTTGCAGGGAAGCTCTGGAAGGCGGCGCTGACTGGATAGAAGTTGGTACCCCGCTCATCAAGAGCGAGGGATTGAACGCTGTCAGAGCCTTCCGCGAACAGTTCCCCAACCATAAGATTATCGCTGATATGAAGACAATAGACGCTGGCAGAACAGAAGTGGAATGCGCTGCTAAAGCGGGCGCAAATATCATAGATGTTCTCGGAGCATCCTCCGACGCGACAATAGCAGAATGTGTTGACGCTGCCAACAACTACGGGGCGGAAATAGTCGTTGACTTGATAGAGGTTAAGAATCCGGTTGAGCGTGCCATAGCTGCCGAGAAAGCGGGTGCGAACTACATAGCTGTCCACACCGCAATAGACGTTCAGATGACTGGCGGCGACCCGTTCGATGTTCTCGAAAAAGTCTCCAAAGCGGTCAGTATTCCTGTCGCCTGTGCGGGGGGTATCAACTCTGAAACCGCCGCTAAAGCTGTTTCAAGAGGAGCAAGCATCATCATAGTCGGGGGCGCAATCATCAAATCGGCGGACGCAAGAAAAGCAGCAGAAGAAATCAAGAGAGCCATGCTGTCAGGCGTGCCTGTCGAAACCGTTTTATACAAGAGGGTGACAGATAGCAACATTAGGGAAGCCCTTTCCCTCGTATCGACGCCGAATATTTCAGACGCTATGCATAGAACCGGAGAACTCGAAGGATTGATGCCGGTAATGGAAGGTTTGAAAATGGTAGGACCGGTAGTTACCGTGCGAACATATCCCGGTGACTGGGCAAAACCGGTAGAAGCTATCGATGTCGCGAAGGAAGGGGAAGTTCTTGTAATAGATGCCGGAGGAAAAGGACCTGCAATGTGGGGTGAACTCGCGACCCATTCGGCAGTCCAGAAAAAACTCTCGGGGGTAGTCATAGACGGAGCCGTACGCGACACACCCGAAATCAAAAAGCTTAAATTCCCGGTCTGGGCAAGATTGATAATGCCAACCGCCGGCGAACCAAAAGGTTTTGGTGAGATCAACGTCCCGATAAAAATAGGCGACGTGAGGATCCATCCCGGGGACTGGGCTGTGGGTGACGATGATGGGGTGGTGATAATCCCCAGGGCAAAAGCGGCGGAGTTCGCGAACAGGGCGATGGATGTTCTAGAAAAGGAAAACAGGCTCAGAGGTGAGATTTCCAAAGGAAGGACTTTGAGTCAGGTCGCCTATCTGGAGAAATGGGAAAAGAAGAAATAAATGGCTCTCGCAACTGGTGATAAAGGGAATCGGTTCGAACCACCAAAAAGCCTGCTTGAAATTATCTTTGAAGGTCTGGACTCCCTTGCGAGAAGAATCGCCTCTTATACTCCTCTCGGCAGGCAGATACGTAACGTTATCCGCCACCCTTCAGATGAGGTAATAAACTGGGACCAGGTTCGAGATATAGCAATTGCCACCCTAAACATCCAGAAGTGGAAACCACCTGAACTTTCTGCGCCTATGATCGAGCAGTACCAGATAATGCTTGAAACGGCTGAAAGAAAAGTAAGGGAATACACCGGGCTCAACGCAGAAAATCTTCCCGAAAAAATCGAAGTATTTTCACAGAAAGAATGGATTGAGGCAAATATCCCATCATTCCGATACCTCTTCGAACCTTTATCCGAAAAATACCTCGATTACGTTGAAAAAACTGGTTACAGGGACAAGGCGGGCGAAAAAATTGGACATACCCTTTTAACAATCCAGATCGGGATCATAATTGGGTATCTTGCGAGAAACGTTCTGGGGCAGTTCGATCTTTCTTTGCCGGAACCTGAAAGAGGAACAAGGCTATATGTGGTTGAACCAAACGTGATGCGAATTCAAAGCCAGATGTCCCTCGATCCCAGAGAGTTCAGGCAGTGGATAACCCTGCACGAGGTAACGCATTCGTTTGAATTTCATTCAAATTCCTGGCTCAAAGATTACCTCTTTTCAACGCTTCAAGATTATCTGCAAAACATAAACATCAAGATCCCCTCAGGCATCGAAGCGTTCAGAAGCGTACGGCAATCAGGGGTTACAGACGAAGACGTTTATTTTTCCGGCAGCGTTATCTCAATATTCACCACTCCCGAACAGAGAAAATACCTTGCGAAACTTCACGCAACAATGTGCCTGCTTGAGGGTTACTCAAACCACGTCATGGATAACGTTGGAAAAGAGATGCTTTCCACTTACCAGATGATGAAAGAGCGTTTTGAAAAAAGGAAGCAGATGAAAAGCAGCGCCGAACGATTTTTCCAGAGGTTGATTGGGATTAACCTTAAACTTGAGCAATACAGGCTCGGGCAGAAATTTGTCGAAGATGTGGTTAAAAGAAAAGGAATAGATTTCATGAATTTAGTGTGGAAGGGAGCGGCATACCTCCCTGATATGAAAGAAATAAGAACCCCCTTGCTTTGGATCAACCGCATTGAAAAAAACCACTTTACCGGGGATAGCGGTTTGAACTCATAATCCTTTCAAAAACAATTCTATTACTATTGAATTCCACCCACAGCCAAATGGCAATTTATTCCCGCGACTCCCCCGATCTCTTGGGAAAAATCTGAAGCGTTTTCAGTCTAAGGGCCTTTCCTTCACGTGAATTCTCCTATTCGAACATCCTGGAAGCGCTGCCCCTTTTTTCAGCCGAACATAAAAACCCCTACTCTTACGTTCGTCCCTTTTGAAAATCTCGTTAAGAAACACTGCGTTCGCATCCCTTAACTCTGCTCTGTAAACCACAAATCTCGCGGGGTAGGTCGTTTTCTCCTGTGAAATTGCGCCGGTAGACTTATGCTATGCCCTGAGTGTTCGATTGGCGTCCATCCATCGGGATAATAAAAACAATAACCGTAGAATCATCCTTCTATGTCACCATATCGCCTGGGGTATTTTTTGACTCGCAGGAGGCAGAGATGGAGAAAGCGTTAGTTTGAACTATTCTTTCTCCCACCTCCAGACGCACGCTGCAGGCTCCCCGATTCCATCCCGAAGCGGGCATTTCAATACATGAGCAAACCGGCGCCTTGAGTGGAAAAGCTCCTCCTGTCAAGCGTTTCAATATATCAGCAAAACGACACGCTGTGCGAATATCCTTCTCCCACCGTATTCCCGGGCGACCTTAAGCGGAATATCTTCTAACGCCTTCATTATGCAGCAAGCGTATATCCTTTTTGCATCCACAGTGAAAATCATTGATTGATTTTCGGGCTTCTCTTAAGGAGTTGCATATTCGGAAAACACCGTCAGACCGGCATGAATCTACCGAATCTCATGAAGCGAGAGAAAATGGAGGTAGTCGCGATCAACAGACTGGCCAGAAACGCGACAACAGGATGAACGCCTTTGATGCGCTCTTCTCCTCGCGATAGGAAAAAGAAGAAAAGTCTTCCATTTCGGATGCTCTTTCAGGAAAATCTTTTACTCAAGGCGCAAAGGGAAGGCGATTCCACCAGTTAAGAACGAAACCTGCATCGCCGTGGTGCGAAAACAGGCTTACTGATCCGTTGTCTATATCTATCTTCCAGAACCAGCGGAAATCAAGTCCAAGTAGAACCAGAAAAGAAACCTTGATTACTGCCATATGTGTAACAACGACTACGGATTTTCCCGAATACATGGAGACAAGTTTTTCAAAACCCGGTCTCAGTCTTTCCCGAACTTCCTCCATGCTCTCGCCAGCGGGGAAACGAAACCGCCCCGGATCTTCCAGCCACTTCGTTATAGAATCTTTGCCGAAGCGTTCTTCGACTTCCATAACCGTCAGTCCCTGCCAATCCCCGTAGTTAATATCGGTGAAGGAACGGTCTATGAACACTTCGCAGTTTTTTATCCCTCCTATTATTTTTGCGGTCTCAACCGCTCTCTTAAGTGGGCTTGTATGTATAGCCGCGGGGTCATTCGATATCAGCGAGGCTGCATTCCTTGCCTCGAGCCTTCCTTTTTCGTTTAACGAAATATCAGTGAGCCCCCTGAATCTTTTCTCTTTGTTAAGGTCTGTCTCACCGTGACGGACAATGTATACACGTGTGATTTCGCCCATACCCACTTCCTGATGCTTGATATAAGAAAACGAATTTCAAAACCTGTCACTTTCCCGGGGGTGGGGTTGAGGTGGCCTCAAGGCTTTTGTTGCGCGCTTCTTTGTAACCAACAAGTGAAAAATAAATCGCCCTATCAAAGTAAAGAACGACCTTGTTGTTGAGATCGAGCGCCTGGTAAAGGTCGAGATTTGTTGTCATAAGACCCTCTTCCAGAAGATGAAGCCACAGGTATCTCTTCACCAGGACGAGAATCATCACCACTTCTTCCATTCTGAAACCGCGGCGGTACATTGCTGCGCCAAATCTTTCATAAACCCTTCTTATTTCTTTGTCGCTCGAGGGCAAAAGCCAGTAACTGAGTTTCTTATAAACAGACGTGGCGATTTTTAATGCCTGGTCCTCGGGGATTTTCTTTATGTTTGGAAGGTAAATTGATTCCTTGGCGTCGCGATACCACACCTTAGCGATTTCGTCCGCCCGGCTTTCGATTACCCTTACGAGCCTTTCTGCAAGTCTGTCGCCTATAGATTTCTCACTATCTTCCATAGCATAAGATTATCAACCAGCGAGGCAGCCTCAGTCAACAGGATAGCCGCGTAATCAAATTATTGGAATATTGGAAGTCAAATCTGTTCCCTAACACAATCAGTAACCTGACCGGAGGCAACCTCAAGAGCATGAGGAATTGCCTTCATGACTATCTCAAGGCAATCCTTGACCGCTTTGGGACTGCCCGGTAAATTCACGATAATTGTTTTGCCCCTCATCCCACAGACAGCCCTGGATATCATCGCGTGTGGGGAGATCTTAAGACTTTCCGCTCTCATTGCCTCCGCCATCCCCGGTATCTCCCTTTCCAGAATATCAAGCGTTGCCTCCGGTGTTACATCCCTTGGTGATAGACCGGTCCCCCCTGTTGTTACGATCAGCTCAACTCCCTGTTCACAGAGTTCGATAAGAACGCTCCTTATCGTCTCAAATTCGTCCGGGATTACATCCCTTCTCACAACGCTTATCCCCGCATTCTCAATTATTGAGCATGCGACATCACCGCTCAAATCAACTCTCTCTCCTCGATAACTTCTATCTGAAATAGTCACAACCGCAGCTTTGAAACGCTTTTCCTCTCTTCGCGAAAAACCTGGGTGAGATCTTTCCAACTCAGCGCACCTCACTTACATTATCTGACCTGCAGCTTTAATAGGGTTAGTTTTTTGACACTTCTTATTATGGCTCAGATAAAACGGTCACATCGTCGCCTACAGATATGCTTCCACCTTCAATTACCCGTGCAAAGATCCCTTCCCTGGGCATCACGCAATCACCAGCCTGATAGTAAATCGCGCAAGGCTCATCGCACTCTTTCCCTATCTGACTGATCTCAAGAACCACTCCTGAACCGATGGCTAGCTTAGCGCCAACGGGAAGGGAAAGGAGATCAATGCCCTGCGTGGTGATATTTTCGGCGAAATCACCGGGCCAGACATCAAGTCCCTTAAGCCTGATTTTGTCAATGCTCTCAACAGCCAGCAGACTAACCTGCCTTAACATACATCCCGCATGAGCGTCTCCATCCAGCCC
This sequence comes from Candidatus Geohydrothermomicrobium daggyaiense, assembly GCA_015711695.1. Lineage (GTDB taxonomy): Bacteria > Actinomycetota > Geothermincolia > Fen-727 > JACVIW01 > Geohydrothermomicrobium > Geohydrothermomicrobium daggyaiense. Next base: position 1,464 of record JACVIW010000001.1, on the reverse strand, counting down.
AAAATCTTTAATAACCCTGCAGAATCCTATGTTTCTTTTTTTCTCGCCCGTGTTCTCAGATATGTTTACTGAAATGACCTTTCCTGTTTTTTGAACCAAAATTAGCACCTCCTAGGCCAATAACCAGGAACCAGGACCAATCAGGAGCGCTCAAGCCCCTGATCCTCCTTCCTTTTCCACTCTCCTGATCTACCGCCAGACTTTGATATCAATCTGACGCTTTCGATTTCCATTTCCCTGTCCACCGCTTTGCACATATCATAGACAGTTAGCGCGGCGACGAGCACGGCAGTAAGAGCCTCTATCTCAACGCCTGTTCGGTCCGTAGCCTTCACGCATGATCTTATCTGGATAGCACAACGCTTTCGGGATACTTCGAAATCGACGGACACGGAGTCAATCCTAATGGGATGGCAAAGGGGTATGAGTTCCGGAGATTTTTTCGCGGCGCAGATACCCGCGATACGAGCAACCTGCAAGACATCACCTTTAGGTATTTTTCCGGAGACAATAAGGTCGAGTGTCGAACCCTTCATTTTCACGAACCCTTCAGCGACCGCCTGGCGTCTTGTCGGGGGTTTTTCCCCTATGTCAACCATTTTTGCCCTGCCCTCTTCGTCAATATGCGTCAGCGCAGGGCATTCCTGCCTGTTTTCATCCACGCTTTATTTCACCATCCCCTCAAATCCTCTTTGAAAATCCTCTGAAGAACTATCCGCCTATAGAAAACATTCCACCCGTGAAATCACTTTTGTCCGAAAATGGGGTGTTGCTGAAATTATCCCTTTTCCTGGCTAACTGCATTCTTAAAACTTCTGCTACCCTCTCAACATCTCCACTGCTTCGCAATAGTGAACCCAGATTGAAACCATCCCTATCGAAGAGACACGCCCTGAGTATGCCGCTACATGAAACGCGAAGCCTGTTACAATCGGGACAAAAATGCGAGCTCACGGGAGATATTAGGGCGAATGTCCCGAGGGCACCTTTCGCTCTGTAATGCCTCTTCGCTGGTCCCCAGGCTTCAATCGTCTCCGCATCCTCGACCTTAAAAGAGGCTTTTATCTTCGCCATAATTTCCCCTCCTGAAACAAACATCAATTTATGCGCGTTGCCGAATTGCGGCATGTATTCAATAAATCTAACGTGCACAGGAAGATCGTAGGTAAGCCTTACAAATGGCCTGATGTCATCATTTATACCTTTGAGCGTCACCACATTTACCTTCACCGGATCCATCCCAATCTCAATCTCCCTGGATATGCCATCCATGACCTCTCCGGACCCATCCCTTCTGGTTATGTTTCTGTAAGTCTCAGGATCGAGTGCATCTAGGCTGACGTTTATCCTGCTTAAGCCAGCCGCTTTAAGGCTTTCAGCAAATTCGCTCAAAAGCACCCCGTTCGTCGTCATCGATATGTCCAATGCGGGCTCAATACTTGAAAGCATTTCAACAAATCTTAC